>JASFVA010000119.1:0-5345 GCA_050050055.1 Nitrospirota bacterium | reverse complement strand
GCCACCACTCCGTTTACCGTGACCCGGCCCTCCTCGATGATCTCCTCCGCCTTCCGGCGCGATGCTATTCCCCTGTCGGCAAGGATCTTCTGAAGCCTTGTTTTCATAAGTACTTATAATAACACAAGTTTTCTATCTTTTTCTATTTGTCGACGAATTAACTGCCCACTAATTTAATGTCTTAATATTAATATCTTATATCGCTGAGTTAATGTTATTTATGATATATAAGGCCCATCCTCTTGATATTACAATATATTATTAGCCACGACTATACGATTACGGGCCGATCGGGCAGCGTAGCTTTCTACCGCCCCTTGCCGTGCAGTCGTTTAGGCTCGTCTAAGATGAGGGCATTTGCCGGCTTGCCATATCCGTCAGGGAAGGTGCTCGTCCTCGTCGCCCCTCAGCTCGTAGACCCTTTCCTCCTCGGGCTCGGAGGGCTGTTTCCTCTTCTTTAGCTCGGCGTGTATGAAGGGCTTCGAAGATGCGGGCACCTTGGGGTCGTTGTAGAGGTCCTGAAGGTCGGGAGTCCTCAGCTCCGCTGCGAAACGCTCCACCTTTTCCGTCGGCGTGTGGAAGTTCCTCACCAGGGCGTATTTGATGGGATACCTGAGGGACCACTTCGGGCTGCGGGTGATGGAGCGTATCACCGCGGGCCTTGTCCTCGGCATCTGTATAACCCTCCTCAGGTGGTCCTCCGTGAGAACGGGGCTTTCGAGGCAGGAGTCCACCAGCCTGGCGTCCCCGATTTCCATGAGCCTAACGACCAAACCGGCGCAGGCCCTCTTGGCCAGGGCCGTCTTAACGCCGGGCGGAAGGGCCGGGAGCTTCTCGGAAATGGTGAGCTCCACCTTCTGCCTGAACACGGAGGGCAGGCGTTTGTCCCTGGTGATGTCGGCGAGGTCGAAAAGCCTCAGGTATTTTATGAGCGAAAGGGCCACGCGCTGGGGGCACCTGGGGTTCTTGGCCACGGCGAGCCTTACCCTGTAGACCTCCCTGAAGCGCACGTCCCCGGCCAGGAAGCCCAGGGTCTCGGATGGGGTGTTCTTGTTCTTGGCGATGTAGAGGGCCATGTCCTCGGTCAGGTGCCTGTTAAGAGTGGCGTTTTCGAGGGCCTCCGGGTGCTGCCCCTTTATGGCCCGCCACAGGTCCTCGCCCTCGGCGGTCTGGGCGGCCCTTATCCTTTCCCTCGTGCTCGACATGGCGGTGCTGTCTTATACTAACAAACGCCCGGCGAACTCTCCACGGCGCCGGCCTCGAAGGGGGCCCCTACCTGGCCTGCTCCACTATCAACTCAAGGGGCATCACCATCGCATGGCCCCGGGGAATCGGCCCGAAGAGCTCGTCGGGGAGGTCCTCCACCCGCTCGGGCTCTATAAGCTCCACCTCGGCCGAGTAGCCCCCGTAGAGCTCTATGCTCGCGCTCATGGGCACGCCGCCCAGATAGCGGGCGAAGCTTATTCTGAGATACATCTCGCCTGCGTCATAGAAGTTGACCTCCCTGTTCAGGAGGGTCTCGCGGTCGAAGACGTAAGAGGCCTGGAGCCGGTTCGCTCCGTCATGGGACTCATGGACTAAAAGCTCGTAATCCCCGCCCGTGTCCCTTACGCTGTAGGTTAGGTCGTCGGCATAGGCCGGAGACTCACCCTCGTAGAGCACGCCTTCCTGGGGGATGAATATCTGGAGCCGCCCCCGGGCGTGCACCGCCTCGAGGCCCGTGGTGGCGAAGGCGCCGTAGACCCTGAGCCTGAGAAGATCGGGGCCCTCGAAAGCCAGGGCGCCCTTGTATGTGCCGAGCCCCTTCCCTCCCCTTTTCACCCTCACCCTGGCCTCGGACCTCAGCCCGCCTATGCCCTTAAGGGCCATGGAGTCCCTGAGGGCCTTCACGGTCACGGGGCCCTCGTAGGGAGGAGCTTCCTCAAGGGACAGGACCATGGGGGGCCTTTTGGGCGCGCAGGAGGCCAGAAGGAGGCAGAGAAGAATGAAGATGAAGGTCCGCTTGATTGTTCTTACGCGCAGGGGGCGATGGCTCACTCAAAGCGCCTCTCGGTTATCGTCGTTCCCTCGGGAGGGTCGAAGACGAAGACCTCGTCGCTGAAGCCGGTGTTGAGCTTTACGTCTTTAAAGCTTATGACCGCCTTCTCGCCCGTGGCCTGCACCACCGAGACCTCCGAGGGGAAGGCCCGCCCCCCGGGGAAGGTCATGGTCATGGAGGCGAAGGGCATCTCCTCCCTGGGCCTGAGCGTAAGCCCTATGGCGTCGCCATCCCTCTCGGCCTCCATGTCGTAGTCCTCCCGGAGGCTCTCGATGTCGAAGGCCAGGGGCCCCATGAAGCCCTTCCTGCCCTCTATCTTCTGGGCCTCCTTCGTCTCGGGCGAGTAGACGTAGAGGACGCTTCCGTCGTATATCACCAGGGCGTCGGCGTACTCCCACCTCACGCCCCTGCCCTTTCTGAAATGGAAATCCCCGACGCTCTTTATCGCCCGCCCCAATAGAGGGTCGTACTGCTCCTGCGAGAAGCTGGCCTGGACGGAATCCAGCCCCTCCTGCCTCTTTATTAGCTCCTCCAGCGGCCCCGCCTTCTCCGACGCAGCGGAGCCCGCCGCAAGGGAGAAAATGAGGCCCAGGGTAACCAGAAGCCCGGGGAGTATAGGAGTTTTAGAAATCGCGCGCATGACTTAATTTAGCATATATAAGGTGGAAAGGACATGGAGGATGGGCCAATCTTTTGCTTCCGGGAGGATGTCCGTAATTTCATTTTAAATATATCATTTTCGAGGATTCCACCTACGACTAAATAATATTAAGCCTTCTGGAAGTTGATGATTACCATTTGAAGGCAAGGAGGGTTGAGGGGAATACTCCCCTCAACCCTCCTTGTTGACCGCTCGCGCTATTTGTGCATACCCTTTGCCTTGGCCGCAGCCCAGCTCATATCCTTGTTCTTGTGGCAGTTAAGGCAGGAGAAGTCAAGCGTGGTATATCCCCTGGCGTAAGTGCTCTTCTTGCCATCCTTTTCTTCCGTATAGAACATGCTGGCTTCAGGATCGGTATTGATACTGAACAGGTGCGTCCTGATGTCGCCCTCGAACTCGCCCTTGGCAACGGCGGATTTCGTCACCCTCGGCATGTGGCAGTCTATGCAACGGACTCCAACCTGCTCCATCGCTGTCCCCTTGTAAGAGGCGGCCTGCGCGGAATGACAGGATGAACATTCCACCTTGATGCTGAAAGAGTATTTCTTGTGCGGGTCATGGCAGGTCACGCACGAGAGACTCTTGTGCGAACCTGCTATGAGTTCGGGGTACTGTTCGTGGTGCCTGATGAACCCTCCCTTGGCCGGGACTTTTGACGCCTCGCCCCTTATGTGGCACTTGCCGCATGCCGCGGAAGCGGTGTCCACCTTGATCTTCGACTTGTCCCCGGTCATCGCGTGTGCTTTACCGGGGCCGTGGCACTCCTCGCAATGAATGCCGGGGAACGTCCAGGTTCCGATCATGCCCTCGAGGCCATCCTGATTTCCCTCAGGGGAGTAATTCGTCATATGGCACGGGCCGCACTTGTAGGGTTTCTTCTCGCCCTTGTGATAGAAACTCCACGTGCCCGTCTCCAAATTGTACTGGGTCTTGAGCTCCGAGCCGTCCTTGGCAGCGGTTATGATATACCCGTTCTTGTCAATGTACCGTGACTTTTTGTACGCTCCGCCTATCACGTAGGAGATGTCATCCCACGTATAGCCCTTGGGCAGGGGAAGTGGCCTCTTCATGGCGTCTTCGGCCTTGGAAAGCTTATACGGATGCCCTGATACCTTCCAGTCGTTGTACTTGTCCATATGACACTTGGAACACGCCTCGGAGCCCACATATTCCGCCGCCATGGCCGGAAGCGCCAGGGCGAACATCATGCAAGAAACAAACACAGTCATTATGATAAGTCTTGTCTTCATCTTCCAACCTCCAGATGGTTTTTTTAAATGGTATTCCAAAACAGCACTAATGTGAAGCTAATTCTATCGCTCCTTTCCCAATCGGACCGTTTCAAGAAACGGAAAAGGTCCGTTTTTTGAACGATGCTGCTTGCCGTGACCGTTATTGAGCAATAGTTTTCCGTTAACGCCTAGGCTAAGGCATCCAGCGGAGGGGAACGTCCGGATAAGGGTTTATGATGTACTCTCGGGGGACTGAGCCCTGAGAGATGATACCGTGAAGAAAGGCGCACCTGTTTTGATGCCAACGCAAGCCGCTTCTGGGCGATGGCCAGAGGTTGATTTGCAGTTGAAAACTTGCTCGCCGAAATCCTGCTGGCAAGACAGAAATGCATATAAGTATGAAGGTGGCTTTCAGCGGAACTCTGGAAGCCGGGAGCTTCATGTGAATTATCCCGATAGGCAAGGTTTGGAATATCGAAGAAATGGTATTCGGCAGTGTTAATGCCACGTGTATATGGAATCAATACGGTCAGGGCGAGATACGCTGTCATGAGAAAGAGCGGCATCTTATGTCGGAAAAGCCTTGAAGCCATGGCAATATATTAGCAATATCCATCCGCAATGTCCAGATTTCATTGCAACCGCAAGCGCTTTCATGAGAAGGAGGAAGAAGTCCGCACTGCATGTTTCAAGCTATAAGTTTGACCCTGAGAACGTCAGGCCCCTGTCCGGAATGGATTGGGATTCATATCCGGCATGGATCGGGGTGTTTATCACGATAATGTCGGACTAACAATCACTGCGCAGTAAATATCTTTCCTCAGATATTGATGGGAGCGTTTCAGCGATGAGGATTATCTGGATGAACTGTACTGATTTAATAAGCGTAAGGGTTTCCATGTTTCACAGGAACAAAGACACGTCGCAAAATTAAGACTTCTTTAACATTTTGATAACGGTTCGGTGATGCTTTTTACGGACGCAAATCGGACGTAAGTTACTGATTATCTATATTATCTGTGGCGGAGGGGGTGGGATTCGAACCCACGGTGGAGTTGCCCCCACAGCGGTTTTCGAGACCGCCGCCTTCGTCCACTCGGCCACCCCTCCTCTTACGGCTGAAAAAATCACGGAGCACCCCGGCGCACTCGCCCTCGAGGACCCCGCTTAGAACTTCCACCACGTGGTTTAGCTTCCCGTCCGCGAGCATCCCGTAGATGCTCACGGCGCCGCCCTTCTCGTCGGCGCACCCGTAGACGAGTCGCCCAAGCCTGGCGTTTATCATGGTGCCGGCGCACATGACGCAGGGCTCCTTGGTCGAATACAGGGTGGCTCCCTCGAGCCTCCAGGAGCCCGCTTCCGCGGCCCCCAGCCTCAGGGCCAGGAGCTCGGCGTGGGCCGTGGGGTCCTGCAC
>JASFVA010000118.1:0-5381 GCA_050050055.1 Nitrospirota bacterium | reverse complement strand
ATGGTGGCGGCGCAGACCATACTTGCCCTGCCCATAGTGGCGGCCCTCTCCCACTCGGCGGTGGTGGCCGTGGGGCCTGAGATAAGGCTCGCGGCCCTCACGCTCGGGGCCACGCCCGGGCAGGTCACCGGGGCGGTCATAGGCGAGGCCCGCTACGGGATAATGTCGGCCGTGATAGCCGGCTTCGGCCGGGTGATGGCCGAGGTGGGCGCCATACTCATCGTGGGCGGGAACATAGCCGGATACACCAGGGTGATGACCACGGCCATAGCCCTCGAGACCGACAAGGGCGACTTCTCCCTCGCCCTGGCCCTGGGGATAATCCTCCTTGCCATCTCCGTGGCCGTGAACCTGGCCCTCCACGTCGTCCAGCGGAGGGGAAGGCACGGGGGGCAATGAGCCTTTCGCTTTTCATAAGGGACGTAACGAAATCCTACGGCGGCAAAGAGGTCCTGAAGGGCTGCACCTACGACTTCGAGCGGGGGGTATACGCCCTCATGGGGAAAAACGGTGCGGGCAAGAGCACCCTCCTCAGGGTCTGCGCCCTCCTTGAGCCGCCCGGCGGGGGCGAGGTCCTCTACCGCGACGGCGAGGGCCCCGCGGCTAACGGCATCGCCCTCAGGCGGCGCTTGACTCTCGTCATGCCGAGGGCCGGGATATTCAACACCACCGTGCTCAGGAACGCGGCATACGGCCTGAAGCTGAGGGGAGTGGGCCGGAGGGAGAGGGAGGAGAGAGCGGGCGAGGCCCTTCGCGCCGTGGGGCTATTACCCCTGGCCGGTCAGAACGCCCTCACCATCTCAAGCGGCGAGGCCCAGCGCCTGGCCCTGGCCCGGGCCCTGGCCCTCGGGCCCGAGGTCCTGTTCCTCGACGAGCCCACGGCGAGCGTGGACGAGGAGAACGTCGAGATAGTGGAGGACCTCATCCTGGGGATGAAGCGCCGCGGCTCGCCCACCGTCGTCATGGCCACCCACGACAGGGAGCAGGCCGCGAGGCTCGCCGACAGGACGATCAGGATGAAGGGAGGCGTGCTGATAACCGGATGATTTTCCCGGCGTCGTCCCTACAAAGGGGAGCAATCCCACCTTATGAGATTGCTTCGTCGCTTGCGTTCCTCGCGATTACGGGGGGAGTTATAGGATGGTAGAAAGGACGAGGTACGAAGAAATCGAGCCCTTCGTTACGAAGGACGGCTCCAGGATAAGGGAGCTCATGAGGGGGTCGGGGCAGAGCCTCGCCGAGGCCACAGTGCTCCCCGGCCAGACCACCCACAGCCACCGGCACCCGAGGAGCGAGGAGTTCTACCACATAACGTCCGGCGAGGGGCTCATGCGGTTGGGGGAGGACGAGTTCACCGTGAAAAGGGGCGACACGGTTAATATCCCCCCTGGAACCCCGCACAGCATAGCCAACACCGGCGACGGCGACTTAAAGATTCTCTGCGCCTGCTCGCCCGCCTACTCGCACGAGGACACGGAGCTCCTTTAGCCAGGAGGGAAGAAAGGGCCGGCGGTGATGCTCCTAAAGCCACTCCGCGCCCTCGAGCTCGGAGTCCGAGCGGCAGTCGTACTTACGGCAGTAGGTGGGCCTCAGGGCCCAGACCGTGCACCTGAGGGTCTCCCGGTCCAGGTGGGAGCAGTAGCCGTCCTCCCGGCGCTTTATGAAAAAGGGCCTCCCGGCGTCGTGCTCGATGTTTCCGGCCTCGGCCTCCCCCTTGGTGAGGGCGAAGTTCATGGCGCAGCAGGCGGCCCGGCATCTCTCGAGGCGGGGTTCGCAGTCCACGAGGGCCTCGCCTCCTTCGGCGTCCTCTTCGCCGTAGACCGCGCCGATGCCCATCCTCATGAGCTTAAGGAGCATGCGCTTTACGTGCTCCCTCTCCTCGGGCGGCAGGTCCTCGAGCTGGAGCTCCTCTTCCGGCATCTTCCGGCTCAGAGCTTCTTCCTGCTTGCCCTGGCGAATTCCCTGAGCCTCTTCATGAAGGCGGCGAACTCGTTGGGGTCCAGCGACTGGGGGCCGTCGCAGAGGGCGCTCAGGGGGTCGGGGTGGACCTCCACCATGATGCCGTCGGCCCCCACGGCCATGGCCGCGTAGCCCAGGGGGGCCACGTAGTCCTTCACACCCGAGGCGTGCGACGGGTCGACGATGACGGGCAGGTGCGAGCGCTGATGTATCACGGGCACGGCCGAGATGTCGAGGGTGTTGCGGGTGGCGGTCTCGAACGTCCTTATGCCACGCTCGCAGAGGATTATCTCCCGGCAGCCCTCCGAGAGCACGTACTCGGCCGACATCAGGTACTCCTGCACGGTGGTGGCCATGCCGCGCTTAAGCAGAATGGGCTTTCCGGCCTTTCCGGCCCTCCTGAGAAGGGAGAAGTTCTGCACGTTCCGCGCCCCTATCTGAATCACGTCGGCGTAGTCGGCCACCATCTCCACGCTCTCCTGGTTTATTGCTTCCGTGACGAAGGGGAGGCCGGTTTCCTCCCTGGCCTTGGCCAGGAGCTTCAGGCCCTCGAGCTCAAGGCCCTGGAAGGAGTAGGGCGAGGTCCTGGGCTTGAAGGCCCCGCCCCGGAGCATCCTGGCGCCGGCCTCCTTAATCTTCACGGCGGCCGTGATTATCTGCCTTTCGCTTTCCACCGAGCAGGGGCCGGCTATCACCCCGAAGTGGCCTCCGCCGAACTTCGCCTTGCCGACCTTGATTACCGTCTGCTCCTTGATCTCCTTGCTGGCGAGCTTGTAGGGCTGGAGGATGGGGACGAGCTTCTCCACGCAGGGCATCGTCTCCAGCACCTGGAGCTTGTGCTTCCCCCGGTCGTCGCCTATGGCGCCGATGACGGTGCGCTCCACGCCCACTATGGGGTGGGCGGTGAAGCCCATGTCCTCTATCTTCTTGCTGATGGAGGTTATGTCTTTTTTCTTGCATCCGGGCTTGAGTACGATTATCATCCGTTTAGTTCCCCTTCGATAGATATCGCCCGGCCAAGACCGCAGGGAGCGCCGCTCCTTTGCCCCGGGCCGGGATCCGCGCGCTTGCGTCGTGTTCTCGTTTAAATTATATATCAAACTCGGGCGATTTATCAGATTATCAGGCGCCGGTGCCGCAAGGCATGGAGGGGGCGCGCCCCCCGGCGGCGGGAAAGTGCGACTGGAACATGGAAGAAGGGTTCATTTATACTAAGACGTCATGCCCAGATATGTCCTGGCTGTTTTGTTTTCAATTCTATTGCCTCTGGCCGCGCAGGCGGCCGAGATCGAGGTGGCGCCCGACAGCCTCGCCCCAGGAGACTCCTTCGTCGTAAAGGTCTTCGAGGCGGAGCTCGAGCCCAGGGGGCTCCACGAGGGGGGGCCCCTCAGCTTCGCCCCCTGCGGCGAGGGGTGCTATGTAGCCATCGGGGCTGTGGACCTCGATAGGGAAGCCGGTCCCTACGGGGTCGACCTCGGCGTGGAGGGCGAGGATATAGAGGTGTCGATAGAGGTGCTCCCCGCGGAGTTCCCGGTGGTGGAGCTCACCCTTCCGCCGGGGAAGGTCACCCCGAGCCCCGAGGACGCGGAGAGGGCCGCACGCGAGGCCCACATGCTCCGGGAGCTCTGGGACGAGCAAAACGGCAGGCTCTGGGAGGGCGGGTTCATCCTGCCGCTCGAAAACGGCCTTTCCACGGCCTTCGGCGTGAAGAGGATAATGAACAAGGTCAAGACGAGCGTGCACACCGGCGTCGACATGCGGGGCAAGACTGGCGATGCCGTGAGGGCCGCCAACCGGGGGCAGGTCGCCGTGGCCCAGGAGCTGTTCTACGGCGGAAACACGGTCGTGCTGGACCACGGCCAGGGGATATACACGGTTTACATGCACCTTTCGAGGTTCGGCGTCGCGGTGGGCGACTTGGTCGAAAAGGGAGACACGGTGGGAGAGGTCGGGGCCACGGGAAGGGCGACGGGCCCTCACCTGCACTACAGCGTGAAGGTGGGCAGGGCCAGCACCAACCCCATCTCTTTCACGAGGCTCCCCCTATGAACATCGCCCCGCCGTATTGACTTGAGGCCGAGGGCGGGATATGATTTTCCTTGTATCCGTGCTTCTGAGAGCAAGGCATTCCGATGATGATCATGTTGAGGAGGCGCAATGGAAACGGTAGAGCTTAAGCCCGACATATACTGGGTGGGCGTCGTGGACTGGTCGATAAGGGACTTCCACGGATACGTCACGCCCAGGGGATCGACCTATAACAGCTACCTGGTAATGGACGACGAGATCACCCTCATAGACGGCGTGAAGCTAAACCACGCCGACACACAGGTAAAGCGCGTGGGCCGCTACACGGACTTCCGCGACATCAAGCACATCGTCGTAAACCACATAGAGCCCGACCACTCCGGCAGCCTCGGCCACCTGGCCAAGCTCGCCCCCCAGGCCCCGATGTACATGACCGAAAAGGCCAAGAAGGGGCTGGCCAGGTACTTCGACATCTCGGCGTGGAACATAAAGACCGTGAAGACCGGCGAGGAGCTGAAAATAGGGAAGCGCACGCTCCAGTTCCTGGAGACCCCCATGGTGCACTGGCCGGACTCGATGATGACGTTCGCGAAGGAGGACAAGGTGCTCTTCAGCCAGGACGGCTTCGGCCAGCACCTGGCCTCGGCCCAGCGCTTCGACGACGAGTTCACGGAGTGCGCCTCGTGGTCGGAGCTCGAGGACGCGGTCTGGGACTACTACGCCAACATACTGATGCCCTTCGGGAACATCATCAAGAGGAAGATAGAGGAGCTCCGGGACCGCGGCCTCTCGCCCGACATGATAGCCCCGGTGCACGGGGTGATATGGCGGAAGGAGCCCGGCTGGGTGCTGCAGACATACCTGGACATGATTGCCGGGAAGACGGACGAGAGGGCGGTGGTCGTCTACGACACCATGTGGCACGGCACGGAGAAGATGGCCCAGGCCATAGTGGAGGGCCTGAGGGCGGAGGGGCTGGACACAAGGGTGATGAGCCTGAAGGTCAACCCCACGAGCGTCGCCACCAAGGAGTTCTGGAGGGCCAGGGGGTGCCTCATAGGCTCGCCGACCCTCAACAACACCATACTGCCCACGGTGGGCAAGTTCCTCACCTACCTGAAGGGCCTGAGGCCCAAGAACAGGATTGTGGGCGCCTTCGGCTCCTACGGCTGGGCGGGCGGCGCCGTGAAGCAGATACTGGAGGCCTCCGGGGAGATGGGCCTTGAGACCGTGGAGGAGGGCTTCCAGGTGAACTTCAGGGCCAGCTCCGAGGACGAGAACAACGCCTTCGAGTTCGGCAGGGATTTCGCCCGCCGGCTCAGGGACTACCATAAGAAGTTTTAGAGCCGGAGGGTGGAGCCGACATGAAAAAGGTCTTGAGCTGGCAGGCGAAG
>JASFVA010000117.1:0-5477 GCA_050050055.1 Nitrospirota bacterium | reverse complement strand
AGACTTCGTGTCGGTCTATGAACTGAGAAACGTATACCTGCTCTTTAGCCCTGCGGCTGGTGATGTGGTTTCCCTGATGAAAGAAGAAGCAGTCTTCGTCCTGGATTTTGCTTTCTTGCCTTTTCTGGTGTGGAGGCTCTGGCGGACGAGCAGCTCACCCATGCCGGAGCGTGCCAGGGGCCTGGCCTTTGTGCTTCTCCTGGGCGTGATATCCCACGTCCCCTTGGTAGCGCATATGTTTGGCGATGACGAAAGCGTCGGAGCAGCTTTCTGGGACAGGCCGGCCTTCGCGAGCGTCGTTGGAGTAATTGATTACCATGTTTTCGATATATACAGTTATCTGTCCGTGCAACTAGGCAGGGTCAAGGTTACCCAAGAGGATGTGCGCACGGTCGAGCACTGGTTCAAAAAAAGAAACGACAGGCCAATAAGTGATAACGCGGCATGGACCGGGACCGGCGAGGGGATGAACCTGATATTCCTGCAGGTTGAATCCCTGCAGAACTTCGTCGTCGGCAGAAGATGGAAAGGCCGCGAGATTACCCCTAACCTCAACAGGCTGGCCAGAAAAGGAGTTCACTTCGAGAATATTTATGACCAGACGGCTGATGGCAATACATCCGATGCGGCGTTTATGGCGAACTGCTCTCTTTATCCCGCGCAGAAGGGCGCGGTTGCGTTCCTTTATGTTGATAATCGTTTCGACTCGCTTCCCAGGGCCCTCGCAGAAAGCGGCTATTCCACGGCCACGATGCACGCTTTCCGAAAAAGCTTCTGGAACAGGGAGAATTTCGAAAAGGCCCTGGGCTTCGAGCACCAGTTCTACGAGGAAGAGTATCGCATGGTGGAGAAGAAGGGCTGGGGGCTGAGCGACAAGGCTTTTCTGGTGCAGAGCGCCGAGAAGATATCGTCCCTGCGGCAGCCGTTCTACGCTCTCGTGGTTACACTCACTTCCCACACGGACTACAGTTCCATTACCGCCGAGGACGACGACTTCCCCCTCGGAAACTTGGAGGGCACTTTGATTGGCAACTACGTGCGCTCGATACATTACGTGGATTCGGCCATAGGGTTGTTTCTGGATGAGCTCTCGGAGCGCGGCCTCGACTCAAGAAGCGTACTGGTCGTCTATGGAGACCACCGTGCGAGGTTCACCGAAAGCGATATAGCGATGTTGGGAGTGCGGGATGTGGAGGAACTGCGAAAGGTGCCGGTCGTCATCTACGTCCCTGGAAGCTCGCTCGATGACCCCGGGGACCCCGTCGGGGGGCTTATCGACCTGGCGCCTACCGTACTCAATATCCTCGGTATCGATGCATCGGGAAAGTTCTTCATGGGGAGTGATCTTTCCGGCCGCGAAGGGGGCTTCGTGCTCTTCAGGGACGGGTCCTTCAAGGGAAGCCTCGAAGAATTGTCAACAGAACACTTAAAGGTGTCGGATCTTATCATTAAAAAGGACTTGATTCCGCTTCTCAATAATAATGATGAGCTGGCCTCCTCAGGAGACCGGAGGCACGATTCCCGCTGAATCGTAATTTCATTCAATAAGTGTCTTCATCCCAGAAAGTGTCTTCATCGGGGCGGTTATGCCTCGGATGCCCATAGAACTCTCCGCCCCCACCGGACAAGGCGCGGCGTTTAACTGCCCGGCTCAGGGCACGCTGGGGTTTAGCGGGCCTGAGCAGTGCGGGGAATGCGCCCTCCTCTCTATCGGTTATAATTTATTGTCGCCATGGCCGCTTTGAGATCCATAGAGACCTATCTCCGGATGATCAGGTTTTCGCACTCCGTTTTCGCGCTGCCCTTTGCGCTTACGTCTGCGGTGATAGCCGCCGGGGGGCTGCCCACGGCTTGGCAGACCTTCTGGATAGTGGTGGCCATGGTGGGCGCCCGCAGCGGGGCAATGGGCATGAACAGGATTATAGACCGTACGATAGACGCCGCCAACCCGAGGACGAGGGCAAGGGAGGTGGCCTCCGGGAAGATAAGCCTGCGGGCGGCCCTCCTGTTTTCGCTCTTGTCGTTCGCCGTGCTCGTCCTTGCGGCCTGGATGCTCAATCCCCTTTGCCTCAGGCTTTCTCCCCTGGCAATAGCGATAGTGGTATTCTATTCCTATACCAAGCGCTTCACCTGGGCGGCCCACTTCGTCCTCGGCGCGGCCCTCGCCCTCGCGCCCCTGGGGGCGTGGGTGGCCATAAGGGGAAGCTTCGATGCCGAGGTGCTCCCCCTGGTGCTGGCGGTGGCCTTCTGGCTTCCGGGGTTCGACGTGCTCTATGCCCTTCAGGACATTGAGTTCGACCGCTCCTACGGGCTCTACTCCATACCTTCGCGGTTCGGCACGAGGGCCTCCCTGCTCCTGGCCAGGATGCTTCACGGCCTTTCACTTCTGTGCCTTTACCTCACCGGAGCGGTCTTCGGCCTCGGCTTGCTATATTGGCTGGGGATGCTCGCGGTGACGGGGCTTTTCGTATACGAGCACTCCATTGTCAGGGCCGACGACCTCTCAAGGCTCGACATGGCCTTTTTCAACATGAACGGCTACATAAGCGTGGCTGTCTTCGTCTTTACCTTCCTGGATTACGTATTATAGGCCGCCCCGGCCCGCAGGCTGAAAAGGGCCCCTGGGGAAAGGGCCCCTTCAGCTTGACCTGACCATGGGCCTGCTATACAATAACTACCGATGCTTGCGATAATTGTAGGGGCCGGCGAGGTTGGCTTTCAGATTGCCAAGTTCCTGATGATTGAGGCCATCGAGGTGGTGGTCATAGACAGGGACTCCAAGAAGCTCGAAAGAGTGGCCGAGGACCTCGATGTGGCCACAATAGAGGCCGACGGGGCCAGCCCCTCGGTGATGAAGGAAGCCGGGGCGGAAAACGCCGACATCCTCCTCGCCGTCACCGACAGCGACGAGACCAACATGATAACCTGCCTGGTGGCCAAGGCCATGTTCGACATCCCCCGCAAGATAGCCCGCATACGGAACCCCGAATACTACCGCAACCAGGCGCTCCTGAGCCCCGAGAACCTCGACATCAACCCCGCCATAAGCCCCGAGTACGAGGTGGCCAGGGCCATAATAAGGCTCATAGAGACGCCCTTCGCCATCGACGTCGAGGAATTCGAGGACGGGCTGGTGAAGGTCATAGGGCACAAGGTCGGCGAGGGCTCCGCCCTGGCCGGCAAGAAGCTCAGCAGGCTGACCGCCTCCACGGACCAGAAGAGGTTCCTCATCGGCATCATCGACAGGACCGAGACCACGATAATACCGACGGGAGAGGACAGGATCAAAGAGGGGGACGTCATATACATGCCCGTGAAGAAGTGGGAGGTCGGAGACGCCCTGAGCTTCCTCGGCGTGACGTCCAAGCCCGCAAGGAAGCTGATGATAGTGGGCGGCGGGCGCATAGGCCATTACATCGCCTCCGCCCTGGAGGACAGGGCGTCGGTGAAAATCATCGAGAGGGATTTCGCAAGGTCCAAGTACCTGAGCAAAACGCTCTCGAAGTGCACCGTGCTGAACGGCGACGGCTCCGACCAGAACCTCCTGGTGGAGGAGAACGTGGCGGACATGGACGTCTTCGCGGCGGTGACCAACAACGAGGAGCTCAACATCATGGCCTCGCTCCTGGCCAAGAGGCTGGGAGCCCGGAAGACCGTTACCCTCGTCAACAGGACCGACTACGTTTCCCTCGCCCTCGGCCTCGGCCTTGAGGCGGTCCTGAGCCCCCGCCTTATAACGGCGAGCTCGATACTCAAATACATAAGGAGGGGCGACATACTCTCCCTCACCGCCGTGGCCGAGGAGAGGGCCGAGGTGCTCGAGGCGCGCATAGGCGCCGGCTCTTCCCTCATAGGAAAGTCCCTCGCCGAGGCCAAGCTTCCCAAGTCCTCGCTCATAGGGTCCATCATGAGGGGCGACAAGATAATAATCCCCTCGGGCAATGACGTCATAGAGGAGGGCGACAGGGTTATCATCTTCACCCTCAGGAAATCCATCAAGGACGTGGAAAAGCTCCTCGTGTGAGGCGCAAGCCCCGAGCGATGAACTTCCCTCTGATATTCAACCTTCTCGGCGCCGTGCTCATGATAGTGTCCCTTTTCATGCTCGTCCCGGTCGGCGTCTCGGCGCTCTATTCCGGGCCGGACCTCATGCCCCTCCTGTATTCCGCCCTGGCCGCCCTGGCCACCGGGGCCGTGCTGAACCTGTCCACCAGGAAGCACTCGAAGGAGGATTTCAGGCACCGCGACGTGTTCGCCGCGGTGACGATCTCATGGCTCGCCGTGAGCTTTTTCGGATGTCTCCCCTACATATTTTCCGGGGTCGTGGGCTCCTTTACCGACGCGTATTTCGAGTCCATGGCGGGATTCACCACCACCGGGGCCACGGTGATCGACGAGGTGGAGGCCCTGCCCAGGGGGGTGCTTTTCTGGAGGAGCTTCACGCAGTGGCTGGGGGGCATGGGAATAATACTTTTCGCCCTCGCCGTGATGCCCTTCCTGGGCTCCAGGGGGATGCAGCTTTTCAAGGCCGAGGTGCCCGAGATAACCGTGGAGAGGCTCAGGCCCAGGCTCATAGACACGGCCAAGCACCTCTGGTTCATCTACCTGGGCCTCACCGGGGCCGCCTTCCTTGTATACCTCGTCGGGGGCATGAGCATCTTCGACGCCGTGTGCCACGCCTTCACCTCCCTCGCCACCGGGGGGTTTTCCACAAAGACCGCGAGCATCGCCCATTTCGACAGCGCCTTCATCGACGTCGCCTGCACGGTCTTCATGTTTCTCGCCGGGGTGAACTACGGCCTTTACTTCTTCGCCCTGCGCGGGTCGCCCGGGAGGTTTCTGCATAGCACGGAGTTCAAGTTCTACCTGACCATGGCCCTAGGCGCTACCGCCCTCATCGCCCTGAGCGTCTACGACTCGTCCTACGCCTCGGTCTGGGATTCGCTCAGGTACGCCTCCTTCCAGGCCGTCTCCATCATGACCACCACGGGCTACTCCACGGCCGACTACGAGGCCTGGATGCCCTTCGCCCAGGTGCTCCTCGTGCTGCTGATGTTCTGCGGCGGCATGATCGGCTCAACCGGCGGGGGCATGAAGCAGGTGAGGATACTCCTAATGTTCAGGCAGGGCTACCGCGAGCTCTATCAGCTCATACACCCCCACGCCGTGACCAACGTCAAGGTCGACGGCAGGGTGATGTCCAAGGAGATACTGGGGAGCATCTGGGGCTTCCTCTTTCTCTTCCTTCTCACGAGCTCCGTGGCCGTGATGGCGATGGCGGCGCTGGGCCTGGATATCGTTACCTCCTTTTCCACCGTCGTCTCCGCCATGAGCAACGTGGGCCCCGCCCTCGGCGAGGCCGGACCCACCGACAATTACGCCTCGATGCCGGCGGCGGGGAAATGGGTGCTGGCCTTCTGCATGCTGGCCGGCAGGCTCGAGATATACACGGTCCTGGTCCTCGTCGTGCCGCGGTT
>JASFVA010000116.1:0-5529 GCA_050050055.1 Nitrospirota bacterium | reverse complement strand
GCCCCGGCGAAGGGCTCTTCCTCCGCCTCCAGGGGCTCAAGCTCTTCTTCCCCCCCGGACAGTTCCGCGGCCTCCCCGGCCCCGGGCTCCTCGAGGGCTTCCCCGAAGGGCTCGAACCCCTCCAGGGAGGGCTCTTCCTCCTCGCCGGCCAGTTCCTCCAGGTCCAGGAACTCCTCATCGGGCTCCGGCCCGGCGGCCTCGAGCCCCTCGACCTCGAGCACCTCGCCGGGTTCCTCCTCCCCGGGCCCCGAGGCCCCGGAGGCCGCCTCGGGCGAAAGCAGCCGGTTTATCTTTCCCACCAGGTCATCGCTCTCGAAGGGCTTGACGAGCGTGTCGCTTGCCCCGGAGTCCTGGGCCCGGGCCTCGTCTATGCTCTCGAAGGCGCCGGCCAGAAGAATAACCGGGATGTCCCGCGTCGCGGGGTCGCTCTTCATGGCCCTGGCCAGGTCGTAGCCGCTGAGGCCGGGCATGTCGATGTCGGCCAGCACCACGTCGGGCCCGAAGGACCTGACCTCCTCGAGGGCCTCTTCGCCGTCGCTCACCGCCTTAAGCGTGAAACCCTTTGCGGTGAGGACGATCTCGACCACCTTGTGTATGGTCACGCTGTCGTCTGCGAGGAGTACCTTGGCCATGTGGATGAATTTTATTTCCGGACGCCTAAAATGTCAAGAATATTATGCCTTATGGGCGGCGCTTGCCGAGCCACGCTCAGCACGAAGACACGCCTCACCCTCCGCCCGAGGGGCCCGACGAAAGGGAGTCCGGGGAGACCCCGCAGCTGAAGGTGGAGAACTGCTTTGTCACGTCCTTCGAGCCGCATTCGGGGCATGCGGTTTCCGTATCGGACAGGCTGAGCTTTATTATGCTGAATGTCCGCGAACAACTGTTGCAGACGTACTCGTAGACGGGCATTCCGAGACCTCCAAAGGATATATTTATGCTATTAATTTCCCATATTTGCGCCTTTCAAGTCAAACGGCGCTCTGATATAATCGGGCTGTGAAAGAGGCCATGCTCTACGAAAAGCTCAAGGCGGGAAAGGTCCACTGCGCCCTCTGCGCCCACCGCTGCGTCATCGAAAGCGGCAAAAGGGGAATATGCGCCGTGAGGGAAAACCGCGATGGAACCCTCTACACCCTGGTCTACGGAAAGGTCGTGGCCAGCCACGTGGACCCCATAGAGAAAAAGCCCCTCTTCCATTTTCTCCCCGGCTCCAAGAGCTACTCCGTGGCCACGGCGGGGTGCAACTTCCGCTGCGAGCACTGCCAGAACTACGAGATCTCCCAGCTGCCCAGGGAAAGGCCCGACCTCGTCGTCCCGGGGCAGGAGATGACCCCCGGGGAGGTGGTCGAGGCCGCGGCGCGCAGCGGCTCCGAGAGCATAGCCTACACCTACACGGAGCCGACCATATTTTTCGAGTTCGCCCTGGACTGCGCCAAGCTCGCCCGCGAGAGGGGGATAAGGAACGTCTTCGTCTCAAACGGCTTCATGACCCCCGAGAGCGCCAGGCTCATGGCCCCCTACCTCGACGCCGACAACATCGACCTCAAGGGCGGCAAGGAGTTTTACAAGAATGTCTGCTCGGCCAGGCTCGGGCCCGTCCAGAAGACCATAAGGCTCATGAAAGAGCTGGGTGTCTGGGTGGAGGTCACGACCCTCGTGATTCCGGGCCTCAACGACTCCGACGAGGACCTGGGGGAGATAGCGGGCTTCATCTCCTCCGTGGACCCGGCGATACCCTGGCACGTCTCTCAGTTCTACCCCACATACAAGATGCTCGACAGGCCCCGAACGCCGGTTGAAACTCTCAGGCGAGCAAGGAAGATAGGGTTTCGGGAGGGCCTGAGGTTCGTCTACGAGGGCAACGTCCCCGGCGAGGGAGGGGAGAGCACCTACTGCCCCTCCTGCGGAGAGCCCCTCATAGAGCGGTTCGGCTACGAAATCGTGAGCTCGAGGCTCAAGGACTCATCCTGCCCCGCCTGCGGCGAGAAGATAGAGGGGGTCTGGGCTAAAACAAGCGCTTAATTACCCGAATTGTTTGACAATTTCGGGCTTCGCAAATATAATCTGTATCAGGGGCTAAACGGGACCCCGGAAGCCTTGATTGCCCGTTTCGACTCCTCTTTCTGCCAGTAGTTGCAGATAGTTTGAAAAAGTTTCATAACATGCTATAATTGCAATGGTGGGTTGCAATGGGGCCGGGAGAAAAGACGTTTGAGCCGCGAGGGTTCCGGCCTGCTTATGAGCTGCGGTCGTGTTATATGGCGCATTGCAACTTTCGGGCTGTTGACTTATTAAGATAGCTTATTTAGTGTTAAATGTTCGGCAGATTTTATTAGCATTTAGTAAGGGCCTTTAACAACCCTAATTTTAAGGAGCCTAAGAATATGAAGGCTGCGAAAGACACAAAATACATAGGTTCCCTCATCAGGGACATGAGGAAGGCCTCCGGAATGTCACAGATGAAACTGGCCGAGAAGATCGGGGTTTCATATCAGCAGATACAGAAATACGAAAAAGGCGCGAGCCAGCTCAACATATCGCGCCTCCTGCAGATCTCGGAGGCCTTCGGGGTGCCCGTGGGCACTTTCCTCGGCGACGGCGAGGCGGAGGTCTCGCAGATAAAACCGCCCTACTCCTCGCTCTCGGAGGACGAGGCGAAGCTGGTCATGCTCTTCAGGAGGCTCAAGAGGAAGAAGCTCAGGGACGGCTTCGTCGAGATGCTCCAGGACATCGTAAGGCTCTCGGAGACGTCCTCTTAGAGCTCCAGCCTCATCACCAGGGCGTCCTCGGGAGGAGACGAGTAGTACCCCTTCCTGAGCCCCACCGGCCGGAACCCCAGCCCCTCGTAAAGGCCTATCGCCTCGCGGTTCGACCCCCTGACCTCCAGATAGACCACCCTCGCGCCCTTCTCTCTTAGCTCATCGAGGCAGAGCGCGTTCAGGGCCTTGGCAATGCCCCTCCCCCTGAGTCCGGGGCGCACGGCGAGCTTCAGCATCTCCGCCTCCTCCCCCGTCCTGAGGGCGCAGACGTAGCCGGCGACCCCTCCGCCCACCTCGGCCACGTAGGCGAGGGCCGAGGGGTTGGCGAGAATCTTCAGGAACCCGGCCTCGGACCAGGGCATGCCGAAGGAGGCGAGCTCTATCTCCATGACCCCGCCGAGGTGGGCCTCTGCCATCCGGACGACGACGGGCTCCTTCATCTTTTCTTGAGCTCGGCCTCGGACTTCCGGATGTAAAAGGGCGATAGCCCCCGGGGCTCCGAGAACTCCCCCCTCAGGGCCTTCTGTAGCCCCAGGGCCGCGGCCGCCGAGGGCAGGGGCTCCGAAAGGTGCGGAGGGGCGAAGACCGCCCGCCGGCCGAGGGCCCCGGCGAAGACCTCGCGGTAAAGCTCGGCCCCCTGCCCGGCCAGCACGACCTCGTCGTGCCCCGCGAGTTCCCGGACAAGGTCGGCGGGCCTCACGGAGGCCTCGGGCATGAGCCTCTCCGCGCCGCCCCCGCCCATCAGGAAGACGGCGGCGTAGACCTCCTTCTTCCTCGCGTCGAGCATCGGGCAGACCGGCGCCCGGGAAAGGGGGAAGTTCCACGCGAAGGCCTCCAGCGTGGGCACGGCCACCAGGGGGAGCCCCGTGGAGAAGCAAAGCCCCTTGGCCGTGCTGAGCCCAATCCTGAGCCCCGTGAAGGAGCCCGGCCCCGTGGTCACGCAGAGGGCGTCGATGTCCGTGATGGCCAGGGAGGCCCTCCCGAGGGCCTGGTCTACCTCAGGCATCAGGCTCCCGGAGTGCCCCGTCCTCACCCTGGCCCTCGTCTCGGCCAGGAGGCCCCTGTCGCCGTCCATGACGGCCACTCCGCCCGTCATCGTCGAGGTGTCTATGGCCAGTATCCTCATCGCCTTCCCAGAGAAAATATTATCACAGAAGCCACGAGGCACACGCCGGCCCCCAGGGAGACGGCCGTGGCCGTGCCCAGGGCCGAGGCCGCGGTGCCCATCATGGAATGCCCTATGGGTATCATCCCCAGGAACACAGTGGTGTAGACGCTCATCACCCTGCCCCTCAGGCCGTCGGGCGTGAGGAGCTGTATGGAGCTGTTGGCCAGGGCCAGGAAGCTCACTATGGCAAAGCCCGCGAAGACCAGGGCCAGGAGCGAAAGGGCGTAGTCCGTGGAAAGGGAAAACACCAGGAGCGCCGCGGGGAAACCCATGGAAGCCGCGGCCATGGGCCTGCCCTTGCCGCTCACGTCGCCCCTGAAGGCCAGCATCATGGCGGCGGCGAGGGCCCCGGCGCCGGCAGCGCCGGCCAGGAAACCCAGGCCCGAGGCGCCCACGCCCAGTATCTCCTCGGCGAAGACCGGGAGGAGGGCGATGAAGGGGAGGCCGAAGAGGCTGAAGAGGGCCACAAGGAGCATGGGCCTCATGACCCCGGGCTCGCGCCGGGCGAACCCCACGCCCTCGGATATCTCGCCGAGGATGCTCTTTCTCTTCCTCCCCGCCAGGCCCTGCACCTTCATGAGCGCCAGGGCGCCTATCACGGCCAGGAAGCTGGCAGAGTTAATGAAGAAGCAGGGCGCGAGGCCCACGTGCTCTATGATGAGGCCCGCCGCCACGGGCCCTATGATGCGCGCGCCGTTGAAGGCCGCGGAGTTGAGGGCCACGGCGTTCAGAAGGCTTTCCTTGCGGACCATCTCTATGAGGAAGGACTGCCGGGCGGGGATGTCGAAGGCGTTGAAGGTGCCCATCAGAAACCCCATGGCTATCACGTGCCACACGGTGACCACGCCCTTGGCCGTGAGTATGCCTATCACCAGGGCGGGGAGCATCGAGAGGGCCTGGGTCACGAGAAGGAGGTTCCGCTTCCTGAAGCGGTCGGCCACGGCGCCCCCCACGAGGCTAAGGAGAAGTATGGGGAGCCACGAGGCCGCCGAGACCACGCCGAGGTAGAAGGGCGATTTCGTCAGCGAGTAGACGAGCCAGCCCTGCGCCGTGGAGTGCATCCAGGTGCCGGAGTAGGAGACTACCTGCCCGGTCCAGAAGAGCCTGAAGTCCCTGAACCTGAGGGCCGAGAACCTCCCGGAGTTCGGCCCCGCAGGCGGGCCCGGGGTTTCAGCGGAATCCTGCATGGGTGCTATTTTAACCTATCGGCCTTCCTTTTTAGCGTTCACCATTTTGCCCTGCCGTGGGCGATTTTCGCTTGCGTTTCGCCCCCTTGCGGGAAACCGGGGCGTTCATCCACTGTTCATCCTTCGACAAGCTCAGGATGATTGGAACGGCGGGCACCCTCAGGATGACCGGAATGGCGGGCACGCTTAGGATGACCGAAGCGGCGGGCACCCTCAGGATGACCGGAATGGCGGGCACCCTCAGGATGACCGAAGCGGCGGGCACCCTGAGCCTGTCGAAGGGTCGAACCAGAAGAGCACTGTTTATCTGGCGCACTCCGCAGCCTTCACCGCATGAGAGGATAACCCGCCCGCGCGGAAGCCGTCCAGGTGAAGCGCTTCACCAAAGGGATTTCACAAACAGAAGTTAAAG
>JASFVA010000115.1:0-5544 GCA_050050055.1 Nitrospirota bacterium | reverse complement strand
AGGAGGGTCTTCCCCGTGCCCGTGGGGCCGATGAGCAGTATGTTGGACTTCTGGAGCTCCAGGTCGGGGTCCAAGGGGGCGTTTATGCGCTTGTAGTGGTTGTAGACCGCCACCGAAAGGATCCTCTTGGCCCTGTCCTGGCCCACGACGTACTCGTCGAGGCTGTCGTTAATCTCCCTGGGCGTGGGAAGGCGGGGTATCTGATGATCGGCGACCTCGGCCTCTTCGAGCTTGAGCTCGTCGGCTATTATCTCGTTGCAGAGGCCGACGCACTCGTCGCAGATGTAGACCGTGGGGCCCGCGATGAGCTTCTTGACCTCCTCCTGGGCCCTGCCGCAGAAGGAGCACTTGTAGCTCTCCCCTTCCCTCTTCGCCATGCTACTGCTTACTCTCCTTTATAGAGTGTATTACCTCGTCCACGACGCCGTATGCCCTGGCGTCCTCCCCGGTCATGAAGAAGTCCCTGTCGGTGTCCTCGTTGATCTTGTCTATGGGCTGGCCGGTGTGGCCGGATATTATCTTGTTCAGGGTTCCCTTCGTCTTCATTATCTCCTTGGCGTGGATCTCGATGTCCGTGGCCTGGCCCTGGAAGCCGCCTATGGGCTGGTGTATCATAATCCGCGAGTTCGGAAGGGCGAAGCGCTTCCCCTTGGTGCCGGCCATGAGAAGGAGGGCCCCCATGCTCGAGGCCTGCCCGATGCAGTACGTGGCGATGTCGGGCTTCACGTACTGCATGGTGTCGTATATGGCGAGCCCGGAAGAGACTATCCCGCCGGGGGAGTTGATGTAGATGTGTATGTCCTTGTCCGGGTCCTCCGTCTGAAGGAAAAGGAGCTGCGCGATGACGGTGTTGGCCACCTGGTCGTCGATGGCCGTGCCTATGAAGACAATCCTGTCCTTCAGGAGCCTGGAGTATATGTCGTAGGCCCTCTCGGTCCTGCCGGTCTGCTCTATCACAATCGGAATGATGCTCACTCTTTCTCTCCTTTCGAAATGTCGGCCCGCTCAAGAAGGAGGCCCAGGACCTTGTCCTCGAAGAGCTCGTGCTTGAGCCCCTCGAGGGAGCCGTCCCTGGAGATGTAGTACTTCATGATGTTTTCGGGGGTCATGCCGATGCGGGCCGCCTGCTCCTCCAATCTCCCCTTGGCCTCCTCGTCGGTGACCTTCACGCCCTCTTTCTCCCCGATCGTGTCGAGGAGGATGGAGGCCTTAACGTGGTTTTCGGCCGAAGGCCTGAGCTCCGCCGCCAGGGCTTCCTCGGGCTCCTTCCTGCCGGACTGCTTGGCCTCCATGACGAGCCTCTCAAGTTCGGCCTCCACCATCGACTCCGGGGCGTCGAAGGGGTGGTCGGCGATTATCTTGCTCACCGCCTCGGCCTTTTGCATCTTCCGCACCGTGTCCTCCTTCTGCCCCCTTATCTGCTCGGCCACGTGCTTCTTGAGCGCCCCCAGGTCGTCGAAGCCCACGTCCTTGGCCAGCTCGTCGTCTATCTCGGGGAGCACGGGCTTCTTGACCTCCTTCACGCTGACTTTGAAGCCCACTTCCCTTCCGGCCGCCTCCGGCGAGGGGAAGTCCTCGGGGAAGGTCACCTTGAACTCCTTGCTCCCGCCCTTCTTCATGCCCTCCACTTCCTTGGCGAACTCCTCGGGCATCACGCCGTGGCCGACCTTGTAAGTCTGGTCCTTGTATTCGTTGCCTTCCTCTCCCTCTCCGGAGGTCTCGTAGTCCAGGACGACCAGGTCGCCGTGCGCGGCGCCCTCCTCGGAGGGCTCGTACACCGCGCGCTTCTCCCGGAGCCTGTCGAGGGATTCCTCGACCTCCTCGTCCTCCACCTCCACGGGGATGTCCTTCACCTTCACGCCCTCGTACTTGAGGTCCTTTATCTCTGGCCTTATCTCCACCGTGAGGGTCATCTCCAGCGGGGAGTTCCTCCTCAACCGGGGCTCGGCCTCGAAGACGGGCCTCGCCACGGGCGACAGGTTCGCCTCCTTTAGGGCGCTGGAGTAGTACTCCGGAAGGAGCTTCTCCATCACGTCGCCCTCGACCTCCTTGCCGAAACGCTTCTCTATGATCGAGAGCGGGGCCTTGCCGGGCCTGAAGCCCGGTATCTTCGCCCGCTTCTGAAGCCCCCTCAGCCCGCTCTGCATCTCGCTTTCGATGGCTTCCGAGGGGATCTCGATCCTGAGGCGCTTCTTGGTCGCGCTGATGTCCTCGACTGTCTTTAACATCCTAATAAGTTTAATTATTAATCAACCCCCCTGTCAATCCGCCCTAAAGCCTCCCCCCGCGGCTGGGGTCAGTCGGCCTCCCCGTCCTCCTCGTCCTCGTCCCTGTATCTCCTGGCGCGCGCCACCGCCCTGGCGAAGCCGTACACCGTTGCCAGCGCCGCAAAGACGAAAAGGAGAGTGTAGAAGTTTTCGCCCAGGTACCTCAGCAGCGTGTTCTCCCTCCGGAGGCGGGCCATCCACCGCCCCTGCATCTCTTCCAGGCCGACGCCCAGCGCCCCGTCCATCGCCTCCTCGACGGCATCGCCCTGCCGCAGGCGGCCCAACACGCCTGCCAGCCCCTCCACGCCGTGCCGGGCGACCAGGTAGTTTACGAAGCTGAGGCTTTGCTGGTAGGCGAGGCTCAAGTCCCTCTCGTTGCGCGGAAACCTCTCCTCCAGGGCCTCGAAGGGGATAAGCCTCCCCGAAAGGGCGGCCTTCTCCAGCTCCGTGGAGCTACCCACCGAGAGGAGCTCCGAGACCCCGCCGCTGGCCCACTGCGCCACCCCCTCGTTGAGCCAGCGGGGAAGGTTCCCCTCGCCCACCGCCCGCCCGAGATAGAGGTGCGCAAGCTCGTGCTTGAAGATGGAACGGACGGGGACTGCGTCCCTTTCCGCCCTCAGGAGGCCCATCACTATTAGGTTGTCCCTCGAACTGGCGAAGGCCACGACGGGGCCGGCGCCGACAAGCCCCTCGAACTCCTCCTCCCAGTAAAGCAATACCCTTACGCCGTCCCCGAAACCCGCCTCCCACCCGAACGTGCGCTCCAGTTCCCCCACGGCGACGCGATATTCCTCCGCCAGCTCGACCGCCACCGGGCGGGCCGGCTCGTCGAACTCCACCGTCAGCTCCCCGCTTTGCAGAAGCGACCGCTCGGAGGCGCAGGGGGACGGGGGAGACAGAAAGAAAAGGAGGACGGCGGCTGGAATCAATAGGACCGGGCGAATGGGCATAGCACTTGAAATATTCTACCAGAACCGGCGCTGCCCCGTTCCCTTCCCGCTTTGCATTGACAAGAGCAGGCCAACGTGGTATCGGTTAATCATGACCGGCAGTGTCCGGTCGAATCCGCCTTTTTCGAAAGGAGGCAACCCAATGCCCGTAAGAAAGCTCAAGGAGTTTCTGGATAGCAACAACGTGAAGTACGCGGCCATCAGCCATTCCCCGTCCTACACGGCCCAGGAGATAGCGGCTTCCACCCACATATCCGGCAAGGAGATGGCCAAGACCGTGATGGTCAAGCTCGACGACAAGATGGCCATGGCGGTGCTGCCGGCATCCTACTGGGTGGACTTCAAGCAGCTAAAGGAGGCCACCGGCGCGAAACACGCGGGGCTCGCCTCGGAGGAGGAGTTCAAGGACAAGTTCCCCGAGTGCGACGTGGGCGCCATGCCGCCTTTCGGAAACCTCTACGGCATGGAGGTCTACGTGGCCGAGAGCCTGGCCGAGGACGAGCACATAGCTTTCAACGCCGGGTCGCACTCCGAGGTCATCAGGCTCCTTTACAAGGACTTCGAAAGGCTCGTAAAGCCCAAGAAAATGCAGTTCTCCGTGAAGCAGGCTTGACCTCCGGGCGCTCAGGCCCCCGCCGGCCTTATGCATTCCGGCGAGTCGTGGGCGGCGGAGTTGACGAAGGTGGAGACGCGGTAGGCCTCCATCTTCTCCGAGGTGAAGGGCTCCAGCAGTTTCCCGAGTACAGCGGGGTCTCTGGTATCCGGGTCGAGCCACGCCGAGCGCCCCTCCCGTGGAATGATGGCGGGCATCCGGTCGTGTATGGCGCCGAGAAGCCGGTTTGCCCCGATGGTTATGACCGTGCATGTGGCCAGCTCCCTGCCCCCGGGCGACCTCCAGCGCTCGTACAGCCCGGCAAGGCCGAAAGGGGCGTCCGTGGCCATGTGGGCGAAGAAGGGTATGCTCTGCCCTCCCTCCCTGCGCCATTCGTAAAAACCGTCCACCACCACAAGGCACCGCCTCTTTAGCAGCGCTTCCCTGTAGGCGGGCCTCCGGGCGAGGGTCTCGGCCCTGGCGTTTATCAGGCGGTGGCCTATCGAGGGGTCCCTGGCCCACGAGGGCACCAGCCCCCAGCGGAAGAGGGCGAGCCTGTTCTCGCCGTTACGCACCACGGCCAGCACTTCCCTTCCCGGCGAGACGTTATAGCTGGGCCGGAAATCGGGCGAGGGCTCGCCTTCGCTTACGCCGAACTCCTCCCTGACCTTCGCCGCGCCGCTCCGCAGGGTAACCCTCGCGCACATGCGAAATTATATCAAACGGGGCTGTTATAATTATCGATGTCCAGGGGAACCGCCATCAAAGTCGCTATTGTGGCGGCCCTTGTGATAGCGGCGGTCTTCCTCCGGACGTTCCATCTCCAGCGCAGCCACTTCCTGGAGGCCCGGAAGCACCACGCCGCCGGAGACCTGAAGCTCGCCGTCAGGGAGTACGGGACGAGCTTGCGCTTTTACGTGCCCCTTTCGCCCTATACCGAAGAGGCGGCGCGGAGGCTCTGGCGGATGGGCCTTGAGTTCGAGGAGCGCGGGGAGACTATGAAGGCGCGGGCGGCCTTCTCGGCCCTGCGCGGCTCCCTGTACGCGGCCAGGAGCCTCTACACCCCGGGGAAGGACTGGATTGAGAAATGCGACGGGAGGCTGGCCTCCATGCAGGCAGCCCTGCTTCTGGAGGAAGGAAGGATTTCGCAGGGCGAAGTGGACTCGGCGAGGAAGAGGCACCTCAGGGCCCTGAGGGCCGACCGGGCCCCCTCGCCCTTTTGGTCCTTCGCCGCCTGGGTCTCCTTCGCCGGATTTGTCGCCTCCGTGGCCTTCACCTTGCTCAGGGGCCTGGGCCCCGACGCAAGGCCCGGGAAGCGGAAGGCCGCCGCGGGCCTCGCCGCAGCGGCCTGCGCCTTCCTCCTCTGGGTGGTGAGCCTCATGATGGCTTAAAGACGATATATTTAGTGACAATTTATGTCACCTCTTCCAGCCTTTATGCCACTTTCCGCACAATCCCCGCTGAAATCACGCCTAAAATAACCTAAATTTGGTTCATTGGCCTGGGCGCTTCTCCGCCCTTCGGCCCGGCGCATCGCGAAATGCCGGAAAAACTCATCTAAATCAAGGGGTTGTAAGGGGCCGGAATTCAGGGCGAAAAATGGCGCGATTCTGGCCGGTCAGGGACATTCTGGCACCTCTTTTGCTACATATGGGGTGAGGTGAATGTCATGGAACTTGAAAAGATGGAAACCGAAATTCTCAGGGAGCAGCAGCTTTACCGGGAGGTAGTAGCC
>JASFVA010000114.1:0-5545 GCA_050050055.1 Nitrospirota bacterium | reverse complement strand
ACCCCCGCTACAGGGCTCAGTACGGCATAGTCGCCTTTCTCAGGAAACCGATCAGCGCCCAGGAGCTCCTCGAAATAACCAGCGAACACGCGCCAGCGCCGGAACCAGCCCCGGCCGCCGAAGCCGAGGGCGCAGAGTCCGAGGGCGGCGAGATGTTCGAAATCCCCGAAGGGGAGGATATCCTTAGCGCCTCCGAGCTTGAGGCCTCCCTTGCTTCCTTTGCCGAGGGCGGGGAAACTCTGACGCCCGTGGAAGAAGAAGTGGAAGTGGAGGCGGAGGAGGTCCTGGAGGCAATGCCCGAGGAGGACGTGTCGGGGGATGAAGAGGTCCTCGAGGTCGTCTCCGGAGAGGAAATGCCCGCCGAGATAGAGAAAATCGGTGAAGCCGAAACCGAGCCTGGGTACGAGGAAGAGGTTCCCGAATGGACCATCCCCGAGACAGTGGCCGAAACTGAAGGCATCGCGGAAGAAGAAGCCCGGGATATAGCCATGCCGGAAGATGAACCATCGCGGGAAATCGCGGAGGAAGGGATTTCGGAATTCGAACTCCCGGAAGAACCGGGCGAGGAGCAGGTACCCACCGGAGATGCCCTGCCCGACTGGCTGATACCCGAGGAGGAGGGTCCGCCCTGGACTCCCAAGGAGGGTAAAGAGCCCGCCGCCGAAGAGGAGGCGCCGGAGTGGTCCATGCCGGAGGAGGGAGAGGCCGACGAGGGCCTGGAGCCAGATTGGGCCGTCCCGGAGGAGGAGCCCCTGGAGGAGCCGCCCGCTGCCGAAGAGGAAGCGCCGGAGTGGTCCATGCCGGAGGAGGGAGAGGCCGGCGAGGGCCTGGAGCCCGATTGGGCCATCCCGGAAGAGGAGCCCCTGGAGGAGCCGCCCGCCGCCGAAGAGGAGACCCCGCCTATGGAAGAATTCGAGCGGTCGGTCCCCGGCGAGGAAATGACCGAGACAGGCGAGGATTTGTTCGAAAAACCGGAGGAAACGTTTTGGGAAACCGAAGGCGGCGAAGATGCCTTCGGCTTCGATGAAGAAGAGCCTAAGCGGGTTGAGGAGCCTCCCGTGCCTCCGGGGGAACCAGTCTCGCCTGCCAGGGAAAAGGAGTACGAAGTCCGCCCCGCCGCCCTGGAGCGCCAGAAGCGCAGGAAGAGGAAATCCGGACTTCTGGTTCCCCTGCTGCTGATACTCATCACCGCGGCAGTGGCCGGGGGCGTGGTGTTATTCTTCATTTCGGGCAAAGGAAAAGCGCCCACGGCGCCTCAAGCGCCTCCGGCCCCGATAGCCAAGGCGGAGAAGGCGCCCTTGCCGCCTCCCGAGCTTCCGGAGGCGGAGGTGCGGACATCGACTCCGGCAGAAAAGCCTGATGTGCCACAGGAGCCCAGCGCGAGCGAACCCCCTTCGGGTGGAAAATTGTACTACGTCCAGTTCGGGGCCTTCAGGTCCAAGGCCAACGCCGACAGCCTGAAGAACCGACTCAAGGACAAGGGCTACGACACCTTCGTCAGCGAAAGCAACCTCAAGGGAAAGCCCCTGTACCTCGTTCTCCTTTCCGACAGGTTCACCGACAAGTGGACCGCCTTCAAACAGGCCAGGCAAATAAAAAACGACTCCGACATAGGAACGGCCGTCCACGCCGAATAGCCCGTCCCCGCCCCCCGAGAGGCGCTACCTTGCCTCCCGCTCCGCGTTCGGTCCGCCCCCGCGGATGAACTGCACTATCAGGAGACCCGCCGCGAAGAAGAAGGCCACGGAGAATATGGCGGGCCGCTGGCTACCCATTGTGGAAGAGACATAGCCGAACACAAGCGGCCCTATCACCGCCGAGGACTTGCCCGCGAGCGAATAGACGCCGAAGTACTCTGATTCGTGCCCGGCCGGTATGACCTGGGCGAAGAAGGCCCTGGAGGCCGCCTGCACCGTTCCGAGCCCCAGGCCCGCGGCGAGGGCGACGAACCAGAAATGCCACTTCACCGTTATGAAGTATGCCGTGACGCATACGGCGGTCCAGAGCACCAACGACAGCGAAACCACCTTCTTGGGCCCCCAGAAGTCAACGGGCCTGGCCATGGCCAAGGCTCCCGTCAAGGCGGTAGCCTGAACCAGCAGGTATAGGACTATGAGCTCCGTGGGCTGAAACCCGAGCGTGGTGGCGGCGAAGAGGCTCGAAAACACTATCACGGTGCTTACTCCGTCCGCGTAGAGCAGATAGGCGAGCAGGAACTTCCTCGCCTCGGTGTCCCTGAAGATCATCTTCAGGGTCCTCCAGGTGAACCTCATGCCGTTGCGCGCCGCATCGCCGAGGGCCGCCCTCCTCGGCTCGCCGGGGAGGTTAAAGAAGGCCGGAAGAGAAAATAGGACGAAGAACCCCGAAACCATAAGCCAGGTGAGGGTATAATCGCCGGCGCCCACCAGGTACCTTGCGATGAAGAGCGATATCATCGAGCCCACGTAGCCCAGGGCGAAACCCCACGAGGACACCCTCCCTTGGTATTCCCTCGGCACTATCACCGGGAAAAAGGAGTTGTAAAATACCACGCCCGCCTCGAGGCCAATGTTGGCCACCACGGTAAGCACGAACCCCTCGAAGACCATCCCCTTCTCCAGAAAGGAAAACATGGCCACGGCGGAGACGCACAGCAAGGTGAAAAATACGAGGAACCTCTTCCTCGCACCCGTATAGTCGGCTATCCCGCCAAGCACCGGGGACATAAGGGCTACAGTGACCATGCTAAGGGAAACAGCCCTGCCCCACCACAGGTCGCCCAGGCCCGACTCGTTGCCCACGATGTAGGCGGCGAAGTAAACCGGGAATATCACCGTGGAGATGACGGCCGAATAGCTGGAGTTGGCGAAATCGTAAAAGCACCAACTGATAACCTGCTTCCTGTCGAAACGGGCCATGACATATTTTAATACCTGCCCCTCGGGAATAGTAGATAAATTTGTCCCAAACCCTCTTGCTTGGCGCAATAACGCCCCGGCCCGTGAAATCACAGGGGCCTGCACTTTTCCCTTTCGAAATCACGGCGGGTCCGCCAACATACCACGGACCGTGGAAGAGACCGGCGAACGCACATGCGGACAGGATAATTTTACTTCTGCAACAAGAATCTTCCGGCCCGGAGCAGGAGGCTACATCAACCGTTCCTCGCCGCCCATTTGCACGGCGCGCCTTATTTCGGCCCTCAAGCTCTCCGGCAGGCCCTTTATCTCCACGTCAAGGAAGCCCCGCACTATCGCCGAAGTGGCCTCGTCGGAGCTCAGCCCCCTGGACATGAGATAGCGGATCTCCTCTTCGGCAATCTTGCCCACGGCGGCCTCGTGGGTGATGTCTATGTCCTTTAACTTGCCCTCGAGCTCGGGAATTGCATGAATCGTCCCCTTCTCCGACAGTATCAACCCCCTGCACTCGAGGTGCCCCTTCACATCCCGCGCTTCTCCTATCAGGTGCCCCCGGGCGAATATTCCCCCGCCGGTCGTTATGGCCCTGCTGACTATCTCCGCCCTGCTCCCCCGGGCCCTAAGGAAAACCCGCGCCCCCACGTCGTGGCTTGTGCCCGGCGGAGCGACCAGCAGGGTGTTGAACCGGGCCACCGAGTTTTCCCCGTTACAGTATGCGGTGGGATAGGTCTGCAGGGTGCGGACAGGTTTCATGGAAACGTAGTTGCTGAGGAAGACGCCGTTTTCCTCTATCACCACCGCGCTCCGGGGCCTCACTGACATTTCCTCGGCCCAGCTGTGTATCATCGTAAAGGAGATGCTCGCGTTTCTTTTCACGTAGAACTCCGAGACGCCGACGTGAAGTCCGCTTCTAACCCTCTGGGCCGTGACGCAGCCGGTTATGACGTGCAGCTCCGCCCCCTCCTCGGCGATTATTATGTTATGGACGTTCTGGGCAAGGCCCTCCTGCGTCATGTAGAGGCAGGCCTGAAGGGGGAACTCCGCCCTGACCCCGGGCATGGCCCTGATGAAATAGCCGCTTGTCAGGTTCAGTTCCGCCTGGGCCGTGAACTTATCCGTATCGGGCGCCAGGGCCCGCCAGAAATAATCCTCGAGCCAACCGTATTCCTTGAGGGCCGATTCTATGCCCATCACCTCGACCCCTTCCCTTTTGCTCTTCGAGAAGACAAGGGAATGGTCGGCCAGAAAGAAAGAACCCGACCTTTTCGACTCCCCGGCATCGAAGCCCACGCACAGCGCCTCATCCTTGAACTTCCGCGAAAGGTCCCCGAGCTCGTCCAGGCTCTCGTGCCTGGCCGGCCTGCCCCCGTATGCGGCGAGCTCGATGTCCGGCCCCACCGCGGAGGGCTTCCGGAGGGCCTCCCGCGCCCTGTTCCGGGCATCTACCTTACGCACGACACGCACCCCCCGTAGCCCTTGTCCCTTATGTCGTCCAGGACGTCCCTGGGGTTGCCCGAACAATAGATGCGACCGTCGAGCATCACGTAGGCCCTGTCGGCGTTCACATAATCGAGTATGTGGCCGGCGTGGGTTATGATAATGCCGGCCCTCGTCCTTCGTTCCCGCCTCCGGCCCTTTTCGAGGATGGCGTTTATGGCCTCCCCGACGGTGCGAATGCTCACCAGGTCCACCCCCGAATCGGGTTCGTCGAGCATTATGAGGTCCGGCTCCTGGACCATGAGCTGAAGGAGCTCCGAGCGCTTTATCTCCCCTCCGGAAAACCCGAGGTTCAGGTCCCTGTCGAGGAAGCGGTCGAAATCAAGGAGGGCCGCACGCTCCAGAATGCTGTCCTCGTTTAGCTCTCCCTTTTGCTTCATGCATTCGGCCAGGAGGTCGCGGAGCTTGACGCCCCTGACAGCCGGCGGGCGCTGAAAGGCCACGCCGATGCCGAGCCTCGCGCGCTCGTCCGTGGCGAGGCCGGTGATGTCCCGGCCCTTGAACACTATGGTCCCTCTCTCCACCCTGTAGGCGGGATTTCCGATGACCGTCTCGAGGAGCGAGGTCTTTCCAGAACCGTTGGGTCCGAAAAGGACGGCCGTCTCCCCCGTCTCCACGTCCATCCCCAGGTCGTGAAGTATCGGCCTTCCCGCAACGCTAACCGTAAGTCCCTTTATCTCCAGCATCGTCTCGGTCCTCAACTCTCGCCTCCGGGACCCCCTAAGCAAATCCTATCACAGAGGCGGGCACGGTTTAAGCCCCCGCCGGGAGGATTCGGTTATAATATTAACGATGGAAGAGGAGCTAATCGAGATAGTCAACGACCGCGGCGACATCCTCGGAGTGGCCCCCCGCTCGGAGGTCCACGGAAACCCCTCGCTCATGCACCGCGTCGTTCACGTCCTGGTCTTTAACGGAAAGGGCCAACTCCTCCTCCAGAAGCGCTCCATGGACAAGGACGTCGCCCCCGGACGCTGGGACACCTCGGTGGGCGGACACGTCGACCCCGGCGAGACGCTCGAAGATGCCGCAAAAAGGGAACTCCTCGAGGAGCTCGGCGTCACCGGGGAGCCCAAGTTTTTATACACCTACACCCATGCCAACGAATACGAGACGGAGCTGGTCTACACCTATTATTGCGTCCACGAAGG
>JASFVA010000113.1:0-5562 GCA_050050055.1 Nitrospirota bacterium | reverse complement strand
CTCGAGGGAGACCCCGGCGACAGGAGCCTCCTCTCGTCGCTTATGGCCAGGGCCTACGACATAGTCCTTAACGGCTACGAGATAGGCGGCGGAAGCATAAGGATCCACAGGCCCGAGGTGCAGCAGAGGATGTTCGAGGTGCTGGGGATATCCAGGGAAGAGGCCGACCGGAAGTTCGGCTTCCTCATAGAGGCCCTGCGGTTCGGCGCGCCCCCGCACGGGGGCATAGCCCTGGGCCTCGACAGGCTCGTGATGCTCATGGTCGGGGCGTCGTCCATAAGGGAAGTAATAGCTTTCCCCAAGACTCAGAAGGCCGTCTGCCTCCTCAGCGCTGCCCCCTCCGCCGTGGACGAAAAGCAGCTCAGGGAACTGAGCCTCAAGAGCCTCGCCGAGCCCTCCTGAGGGCTCTTGCCACGCCAAAAAGGCCTTTTTTAGTGTAAAAAATACGAAAAAAATCGAAAAAACCGGAAGTTACCACTTGACAATTAGATATCTACTTAATATAATTAAGAAATTCACGTAAGAGGCAGAAGGGACTATGACAAAAGCAGATTTGGTTGAAATCATCTTTGAGAAGGTGGGGCTTTCGAAGAAGGAGGCCCAGGACATTGTCGAGATAATCTTCGATACAATTAAACATGCCTTTGTTGAGGGAGAATCCGTCAAGATCCCGGGGTTTGGGACCTTTAATGTGAGAAAGAAGGCCGCCCGCAGGGGCAGAAATCCCCAGACGGGCGACGAACTTACCATATCGCCTCGCAGGGTGCTGACCTTCAAGGCCAGCAACCAGCTAAAGGACGATATAGAGAAGAGCTGAGATGCAAAAGGCGTCCGCAAAAAGCCCGAAGGCCCAGAAGGCCTATCCAGACAAGCTATTTTACAAGATAGGCGAGGTCAGCAAGATCGCCGGGGTGGAGCCTTATGTGCTGAGGTACTGGGAAAGCGAGTTCCATTTCCTCAAGCCACGGAAGAGCAAATCCGGGCAGAGAATTTACGTCAAGAAGGACCTGGAGCTGATTTTCCAGATAAAAAACCTTCTCTATAACGAGAGATACACCATCGAGGGCGTCAGGAAGAAGCTCGGAGACGTCGGTCCGAGCAGGAAGCCCCAGGCGCCCCGCAAGGAAGCCGCTTCAGCCGTCAAGTCCATAGAGCATATCAAGGAAAGGCTCAGGGAAATCCTCCGTCAGCTCGACTAAAACGGGGCGTGGCGCAGCCTGGTAGCGCACTCGCTTGGGGTGCGAGAGGTCGGCCGTTCAAATCGGCTCGCCCCGACCATTGAAAAAGCAGGGTTACGGCTTTCTCCGTAACCCTTCTTTTTTGATGTCGATATTTTTCGCAGGGTTTTGGGATCATCCCTCAAGCCCGGAAGTGTTACCGCTCACTCAGCATGGCTTTCACTTGCCCCATTGCCGTCTCCCCGCGGTTTATCGCGGCGGGGGTGCGTCCTTAACGAACCGCGTTCCGGGTAGACCCGCGGACGCTTTCCGCTACGGTCCGCGGAGGCCTGACGGCCCGCAAAATGGCTGTTTTGGCGGCAGCGGCTAAGCCTTCTTCGGAGAGGGGCCCGATAGGGGCATGTGATAGCGGACCCATAGAACCGGATGGACGAACTCCACTTCCGCGTCCTCCACCAGGCGGTCCGCCACGGAAGGGTTGAAGCTTTCAAGGAGGAGCATCTTGTCCTTAATGCGGATCTCTCGGAGAAGCACCTCGTCGGTATCGAGCCCCACGAGAGCTATTTCCTGGTCCCTGCAGGGCCGGGAAGGAGCCAGGAATACCACGTCTCTGTCCCTCAGGGCCGGCGCCATCTCGTCGCCCCTCACTACAGCGCCGTAGGCATGCTCGTCTTTCAGGTCCACGGGCTTCTCAATCATGCGCAACCCCTGCGTTTCTTTGCGGGAGGCGGCGTTTAGGATATTCATCGCGCTGGCGCTGGAAAGGTCCATTACGGGAATCATCGGGTTGGGATTTGGGTGCTGTGTGTTTCCAAAGAAATCGGAAATCTCCACTCCGAGGGCCGAACAGAATTTCGTGATGACGGAGAGGCCCACCCTTTTCCGGCCTGTTTCGATCTGGGAGATGAAGTTCGGGGTCTCGAGGCCCATGATCTCTGCGAGCTGGCCTTGGGTCAGGCGGGCCTTCAGCCTCAGTTCCTTAATCCGCTTGCTGTAATCCATACGCCGACCCCCGATTTACGTCGTAGGATATGCCCTGAGTGTCCCAAGTTACACCCTGCTTAAGTAAATAGTAGTATATCTTTCGATAAATGCAAATGTCAATTGGTGATAAAATATGGGGGGTTAACAGTGATTCCTAAAGAATCGGCCTGGGGCGGGCCGCCGCTAAAGCCGTATCAGGCTGAGCAGCTTTCTTCCAGATACGCCAGGACCTCTTCTCGCGGGACTTCCGTCCGCGAGTCTATAACGGAGTAGGCCAGCTTCATCAGGCCCACATTGACTTCCTTGCCGTCGCTGACGAAGGATAGCACTGATTTCCGGCTGAGATCACCCTCGTCGTAGAACGATTTAACTTTCCTGTCGAAGAGTCTGGAGGCGTCGCCGAGCAAGTTTCTGACATCCTGCTTTTTGCCCACGGCCACGAAATCGTGGCTTTTGGAGACGCCCACGAAACAGCTGTGATTGTCGGCGGTCGTCTTCAGGATTGCGGCCGCCCACTGTATTATCTCGGCGTGGCGGTCGGAGCCGTATTTGATGAGATAGGTGTTGATGTCGGCGATGCATATGTGGGCTATCGCGTATTTCCCGAGCTTCGGGTAAGCGTCCTTGACAATCTTTATTATCGCGTGCGTGTTGGGTAGGCCCGTAAGGTAGTCGGGCCAGAGAAGCGGGTTGTCCTGCCGCTTGTGGAGGTCTAAAATATATTTCTTCGCATCCTTAAGGCCCATACAGTGTATTAGGATGCAATAAGGGTAATTGCATGTCAACTTGAAATTCTAATTAGCAGGTGGAGGTCAAGCCGTGATTTGTAAAAAAAAGAGGGGGCCGAAAGCCCCCTCTTTTCAGGGTATCGAAGAACGTCTTTCTTGCACCGGCTACCTGCTCGCGCGGGCGCCCTTTTTCTTCTTCAGCGCCGCATGGGCCCCCGCCAGGCGGGCGATGGGAACCCTGTAGGGGGAGCAGCTCACATAGTCGAGGCCCACGTTATAGCAGAACTCAACCGATGCGGGATCGCCGCCGTGCTCCCCGCAGATTCCAAGCTTGAGGTTTTTCTTGGTTTTCCGGCCCTTTTCTACGGCCATCTTTATAAGCAGGCCCGTGCCTGTCTGGTCAATCGTTATGAACGGGTCGTCTTCGAGGATTCCCTGTTCGACATAAAAGGGAAGGAAACGGCCCGCGTCGTCCCTTGAGAGGCCGAACGTGGTCTGGGTAAGGTCGTTCGTGCCGAAGGAGTAGAAGTCGGCCTGCGTGGCTATCTCGTCGGCCGTGACCGCTGCGCGCGGCAGCTCTATCATGGTGCCGACTGTGTAAGGCACCTTTACCTTGTGTTTCTTCTGGACCTCGTCGGCGACGTTGACGACAAGCTCGCGCATCTGCTTGAGCTCGTTTACGTGGCCCACGAGGGGAATCATTATTTCAGGGATGACCTTCGTCCCGGCCTTCTTGAGCTCGCAGGCGGCCTCCATGATTGCCCTGGCCTGCATCTCGTAGATCTCGGGGTAGGTTATGCCGAGCCTGCAGCCCCTGTGGCCCAGCATGGGGTTGAACTCGTGGAGGGCATCGTTGCGCGCCTTGAGCTTCTTGAACGGAACTTTCATCTGTTTTGCAAGCTCATTAAGGTCCTTGTCGCTGTGAGGAAGGAACTCGTGAAGCGGCGGATCGAGCAACCTTATGGTGACGGGCAGTCCCTCCATGGCCTTGAAGATGCCTTTGAAGTCCTTCTTCTGATAGGGAAGGAGCTTCGCTATCGCCTTCTTCCGTCCCTCGGCTTCGTCGGCGAGGATCATCTCTCTCACGGCGCTTATCCTCTCCGCCTCGAAGAACATGTGTTCCGTGCGGCAGAGGCCTATGCCCTCGGCGCCGAAGGTGCGCGCCATGGCCGACTCGTGCGGCGTGTCGGCGTTAGCGCGGACTCCGATTTTGCGGATCTGGTCGGCCCACTTCATGAGGTCTTTGTACCACTTGTGGTGTTCGGGGTCCGCAGGCAACAGGTCGAGCTTGCCTTCGTAGACACGGCCGGCAGTGCCGTTGAGGGTTATCCAGTCGCCTTCCCTCAGGACCTTGCCGTTTACGTTAATGACCTTCTTCTTAAGGTCGATCTCGAGGTCGGAACAGCCAACTATGCAGCACTTGCCCCAGCCCCTTGCGACCAGAGCGGCGTGGCTGGTCATGCCTCCCCTGGCCGTAAGGATGGCCTGGGCGGCGTGCATGCCGTGGACGTCCTCGGGAGAGGTCTCGTTCCTGACGAGTATGACCTTAAGTCCTTTCTTGGCCCATGACTCGGCATCGTCGGCCGTGAATACCACCTGGCCCATGGCGCCGCCGGGTCCTGCGGGAAGACCCTTGGCCAGCTGTTTGGCCTTCTTCTCGGCAAGGGGGTCGACGCTCGGGTGCAGAAGTTCGTCTATCTGGCTGGGCTTTACCCTCATGAGAGCGGTCTCCTTGGAGATGAGCCTTTCCTTGGCCATCTCCACGGCCATGCGGATGGCTGCCTGTCCGTTTCGCTTGCCCACGCGGGTCTGGAGCATCCAGAGCCTGCCGTCTTCTATCGTGAACTCGATGTCCTGCATGTCGGTGTAGTGGCGCTCGAGCTTCCTTTCGATGGCGTGCAGCTGTTTATACAGTGCCGGCATCTTTTTCTCAAGCGAAGGCAGGCGCCTGGTGTCGGGGGTCTTTCCGGCCTCGTTAACCGGGTTGGGAGTCCTTGTGCCAGCCACCACGTCTTCTCCCTGCGCGTTGGGAAGCCACTCGCCATAGAACATGTGCTCTCCCGTGGCGGGGTTTCGGGTGAATGCCACGCCTGTTGCGGAATTGTCGCCGGTGTTTCCGAACACCATTGTCTGCACGTTCACCGCCGTACCCCAGTGCTCGGGTATGCCCTCGATCTTCCTGTAAGAGACCGCGCGCTTGCCCATCCACGACTGGAAGACCGCGCCGATGCCTCCCCAGAGCTGCTTCATGTGGTCGTCGGGAAAATCCTTGCCGATGGTATTCTTGATAACCTTTTTGAACCTGGCGCAGAGAGCTTTGAGGTCCTCGGTGTTGAGGTCTATGTCGTTTTTGTAGCCCTTCTTTTTCTTGACTTTCTCGATCTCCTGCTCGAGCTTGTGACGCACCGCATCGTGTTCTGCCTTGGGCTCAATGCCTGCGGCCTTCTCCATGACGACATCAGAGTACATCATCATCAGGCGCCTGTAGGCGTCGTAGACGAAGCGGGCGTTGCCGGTTTTTTTTATGAGGCCCGGAATGGTCTTTGTCGTGAGGCCGACGTTAAGGACGGTCTCCATCATGCCCGGCATGGAACTCCTCGCGCCGGAGCGGACGGAAAAGAGCAGCGGGTCGTCGGGGTCACCGAACTTCTTGCCCATTATCTTCTCGACCC
>JASFVA010000112.1:0-5604 GCA_050050055.1 Nitrospirota bacterium | reverse complement strand
CGGCGATGTCCGCGCCCATGACGTCGGCGTCCCCGGCGTCGTGCACTATGATGTCCAGGGAATTCTTCCCGATCATGAGCTCGCCGCCCAGGACGAGCATCTCCACGCTGTAGAGGCCCTTTTCCGTCACCTGGAAGAGGCTGTTTGCGTAGTGCTGGGTGAACCCCTCCGCACCGTGATGCCCCACGGCGGCAAGGGCCGACAGCGGGCAGAGCAGGACGATGATAAATGCCGCGACCAGTCTTCTCATATGATATTCCTCCCGGCTGTTATTTTAGTATAGTTATTACTTAAGTATCACGAAGAGGCCGAAGTGTCAAGGGAAGGCCTCAGGAGGAGCGGGGCCGGAGGGGGCAGGGCTTGCGGCCCCTCATGGCACGTCCCGCTCGGGCCAGCAGTGCATTATTCTCCTTTCAAGCCGCTGGATTCCCCGGGCCAGGGCCAGGAGCCTGGCCGGTGGAGTGCCGGGGTCCCGCGCCGCCTCCTGGTACTGGGCCCGCCGGAGGAGGAGCTCTCTGCGGAGTTCCCTGGTGGCCTCGAAAAAGGACGCCCTGGCCCCAGGCCCAAGGAAGTCTCCGGCTAAAGCTGCGCCTTCTTCCTCCCTATCCATGTTACCTCCCGACAAAATTATCCCCTAATACGATTAAGCTTTCCGTAAGGAGGATTACACCCCCGGCACCTTACCGCTGGCCAGGCATCCCCGGGGACGGCGGCGGGGGAGGTCGATACGGCGGAAGGCGGGCCCGGGGCGCTACAGGGCCAGGGCCCTCAACCTGTCAGGAGATTTCACCACCACATGTTTTCCGTCGAACTCTATCAGGCCCTCGTTTTTCATCCTGTTGAGCCCTGCCGTCACCGTCTCGCGGGTGGAGGCTATGAGCTCGGCGAGGTCCTTGTGCGTAAGCTTGATGCCTATCATGCGCCCGCCCTCGTGGGGCTTCCCGAACTCCTCCAGCAACTCCACGAGAGTCCGTGCGAGGCGCTGCTCCACGGTGCTGTAAAGGAGCGAGAGGAGCTTGTTTTCTATCCTGTGCCTCCTTAAGCCGATGATTTTCGTCACGCTCATAGAGAGCTCCGGCATCTTCCGGACGGCCTCCTCGAAGAACTCCCTGTCCATCGTGCATACGAGGCCGTCCTCCACGACCACGGCCGCCTCGTCCCTCATGCCGGTTGCCGCGTGGGCCATCTCTCCGAATACGGAGCCCGCCCCGAAGATGTCCAGTATAATCTCTTTCCCCTGCCGGTTGAGCTTTGTGATCTTCACGGCGCCCTCTTTCAAAAGGTAGACGCTCTTGTCCGCCGAGCCCTGGAGGTAGAGGGTCTGGCCCTTTTTTACGTTTCGCATCACGGAGTTTTCCTCTATCATCCTGTGGGCCTCCTCGCTCAGGTGCTTGAAGGGCTCCAGGTTCCTTATGTACCAGAGTTTTGTCTTCGCAGTCTCCATTGAACGTCTCCGCGGCGCGTCCGTCCGGTGGTATTATCATTTCAACTCCGGCGCAGTATGTCAAGGAATGCTCGGGGGCCGAACGCCTTTTCGAGAGCCCGGCCATGGGGGGATTAAAGCATGCGCCCGGGAGGGCTCAGCCCTTTATCGAGAAAAGGGGCTCCTCGATGGATTGGCCCTTGCACACCGGGCACTTGCCGGGCTTTTTCAGCCTTTCGCGCTTTCTGAAGACGAAGCCGCACCTGCGGCACTGGGCGGGGGTGACCGCCAGGGCCGGGCCCTTCCTCTCGAGGCTCCGCTGGATGTGGGCCAGGTGCTCCAGGACCTCTCTCTCGCTGACGCCAACGTTGACGGAGATGTCCCTGGCCGTGAAGTTTCCGCCGCCCTGGAGGAGCGCCGTTATCTCCTGCCGCACGGTCTCGGGCCTGTCCGAGGGCACCGGGGGCCCTTTGGGGCGCTTCCTCGGGCTCATGCCACAATTATACTTTCGTCCGCTTTACTTTTCAGCCTCCCGTGCGATAATAGTCGGAGAAACCGAAAGGAGACGGGACAATGGCGAAACTCGGAAAGCTGGCACTGTACCTGGCCGCCGTTGCGGCGGTCGTCATGTTCGCCTGCTCCTCCCAGGCCCTTCCCCCGGTGAACACCACGGCCGACGGCCTGGCCATCAAGGGCTACGACCCCGTGGCCTACTTCACCCGGGGAGAGCCCACGAAGGGGAGCGAGGAGTTCGAATACGAATGGAACGGCGCCAAGTGGCGCTTCGCGTCGCGCAAGCACCTGGAGATATTCAGGGGGGAACCCGAAAAGTACGCCCCGCAGTACGGAGGCTACTGAGCGTATGCCGTGAGCCGTGGGACCACGGCTGATATCGACCCATACGCATGGACCATCGTGGACGGAAAACTCTACCTCAACCTCAACCGGGCCATCAAGGACCGCTGGAGCGAGGACATCCCCGGAAACATCGTGAAGGGCGACGAAAACTGGCCGAAGGTGCTGGGGAAATAGCCCGCGCCCTTCCGGTCGGGGGTTTCGGGGGGAATGCTCTACAGGGCCCTGGCAGAGGCGGTGGTGCTCCTCCATTTCCTCTGGATAGTATTCCTTGTCCTGGGGGCGTTCCCCGGGGTGAGATACAGGGTAGTGAAATACCTCCACCTGGGCGGCCTCGGCTTTGCCGTGGTGATGCAGGCGGCGGACTGGTACTGCCCCCTTACGCACCTCGAGGTCTGGCTCAGGAGGAGGCACGACCCCGCGCTGGACTACGGGGGCTCCTTCATAGTGCATTACCTGGAGGAGATGGTCTACCTGGACGTCTCCCGCGGGGCCATATTCGCCCTCACCGTCGCGCTCTGCGCCTTCAACGCCTGGATGTATTTAAAGAAGCGCCCACGTCTGCTATAATCTGAGCCATGCTGGAGGGCCTTCTCCACAGGGAAATACTCGGCAACGACCTGGCGGCCTACCTCGTCAGCCTGGCCATCCTCGCCGCCGGCATCGTGGCCGTCAGGGTGGTGGAGGCCATCGTGGTGCACCGCCTCAAGGCGCAGGCCAGGCGCACCGCCACCACCATAGACGACCTCCTGATAAAGCTCGTAGAGAAGAAGGTGCTCCCCATCCTCTACTTCGGGGTGTTCTACCTCTCGGTGCAGAACCTGCAGCTTTCGAGCCAGGTCCAGAAGGCCATCCACATCGCCGGCGTGGCCCTCCTGACCATACTGGGCATCCGCCTCGCCGTCTCGGTGGTCTATTACGGCCTGGAGCGGTACTGGGAGGCCAGGGCCGAGGACGAGGAGCGCAGGAGGAGCTTGAGGAGGCTCCTGCCCATCGCCAAGGTCGTCATCTGGGGCATAGGCATCACCTTCCTCCTGGACAACCTGGGCTTCAAGATATCGGCCGTGGTGGCCGGCCTGGGCATAGGGGGCATAGCCGTGGCCCTGGGGGCGCAGGCCGTGCTGGGCGACCTCTTCAGCTACTTCGCCATACTCTTTGACAAGCCCTTCGAGCTCGGGGACTTCATAATCATCGACAGCCACATGGGCACCGTGGAGCACACGGGCATCAAGACCACCCGCATCCGCAGCCTGAGCGGCGAGCAGCTCGTATTTTCCAACACCGACCTCACGGGCTCCCGCATCCGGAACTACAAGCGCATGGCCGAGCGCCGCATCGTCTTCCAGTTCGGCGTCGTGTACCAGACCCCGGTGGCCCAGCTCAAGGAGATACCCTCCCTCGTCAAGGGCATCGTCGAGGGCTCGCCGGAGACCCGCTTCGACCGGGCCCACTTCGCCAATTACGGCGACTCCAGCCTGAACTTCGAGGTGGTCTACTACGTCCTCGTGCCGGACTACAACAGGTACATGGACCTCCAGCAGGAGATAAACCTCAAGATCGCCGAGGAGTTCGAGGCCCGCGGCATAGAGTTCGCATACCCCACCCGCACGCTCTACATAGAAAAGGGCGGGAGCCCCTCTTAATCAAGCCTCTGCATTATCGCCCTTATTTGCAAAGTTGCGTAAATTGTGTTAAAAAAGCCACATGAAAGAGAGGCTTAGAGAGCTCCCCTCGGTGGACGAGGTCCTGAAAAGCCCCGAGGGGGAGGACTGGCTGGCGAGGCACCCCAGGCGCTACGTCCTCGAGGCGGTGCGCGCGGCCATAGAGAGCCGCAGGAAGGCCATAGCCGGGGGCACGGAGGCCGAGGTCTCGGTCGCTTCCATGGCCCCGGAGATAGAGCTCGCCCTGGAGGGGCTTTCGCGCCTGAGCCTCAGGCCGGTGATCAACGCCACGGGCATTGTGATACACACCAACCTGGGGCGCTCGGCCCTGCCCGAGAGCGCCCTCGAAAACATGGTGCGCGTGGCCAGGGGATATTCCACCCTGGAGTACGACGTGGAAAAAGGCAGGCGCGGAAAGCGCTACTCCCACATACAGCGCCGCCTCCGGGAGATAACCGGGGCCGAGGACGGCATAGTGGTGAACAACAACGCCTCGGCCGTGCTCCTGTGCCTGAGCGCCCTGGCCGGGGGGCGCGAGGTCATAGTCTCCCGCGGGGAGCTGGTGGAGATAGGCGGCTCCTTCCGCGTGCCGGAGGTCATGGCCCAAAGCGGCGCGATACTCAGAGAGGTGGGCGCCACCAACAAGACCCACCTGAGGGACTACGAAAGCGCCCTGGGCGATGAGACCGCCCTGATAATGAAGGTCCACCAGTCGAACTACCGCATCACCGGCTTCGCCCAGGACGTGCCCATCGAGGACCTCGTGGGGCTCGGCCGCCAGAGGGGAGTGCCCGTGATGTACGACCTCGGGAGCGGCTCCATAGTGGACCTGGCCCGCCACGGCATACCCGGCGAGCCCCCGGTGAGAAAGGTGGTGGAAAGCGGCGCCGACCTCGTCACCTTCTCGGGCGACAAGCTCCTGGGAGGCCCCCAGGCCGGCATCATAGCGGGGAAGAAGTCCGCCGTGCAGAAGCTCACCGGGCATCCCCTCCTCCGGGCCATACGCATAGACAAGCTCACCCTGGCGGCCATGGAGGCCGTGTTCGCGGAATACGCCGACGAAGACAGGGCCCTCGAAAGCATCCCCACACTCCGCATGCTCCTCGAGGAGCCCGCCTCGGTGAAAAAGAGGGCGGCGAAGCTGGCGAGCCTGCTCAGGAAGGCCGCCGGAGCCGAAATCGCCGTCGTGGAGGACAGGGCCTTCGCCGGAGGGGGCTCGCTCCCGGAGTTTTCGCTTACGACCTACTGCGTCTCGGTAAGGAGCGGCACGCTCTCGCCCAACCAGATAGAGGCGCGCCTGCGGGCGGGAGAGCCCCCCGTGATAGCCCGCATAAGGGAGGACGCCCTCCTCCTGGACGTCCGCACCGTGGACGAACTGGAGCTCACGCTCCTTGCCTCTCTCGTGGCCAGGGCCCTCGAGGGTCAGGCCCCCTGAGAGCCGGTCCTATTTTGATTTGGACCTGGCCTTCTTTATCACCCCGCAGGCTATGCGCGCTCCGGCGGCCCCGGCCGGGTCGGTCATGTAGTCGTCGGGCCCCGCGTGTATGACGACGGCCGTGCCGCCGGGGTGAAACAGGGAGTTTTCCCCCTCGCCCAGGGTGGCAAGCGGCGCGAGCCTCACGGCCGCCACGGTGCCGTCGGGCGCGGCGAGTATGTTCTGGAGGT
>JASFVA010000111.1:0-5624 GCA_050050055.1 Nitrospirota bacterium | reverse complement strand
CGCCTGCAATGCCCCGCGGGGCCTTTCCTTAATTCTTATGACGTCATCCAACCGGCAAAATCGGTGGGCTGCTGGAGAATCAACTTGTTAAAACTAACATACAGAAATGGGGCGGAGTTGTCAAGCCTTCCGGGGGCCCCTCAGGACTCCTCGTCGGGGGCGCCCGGCCCCCTGCCCCTGGGCGCTCCTCAGCAGGTAAGGCCCAGCCTGGACATCAGGTGGTTGAGGCCCACGAGAAGCACTCCCAGCAAGATTACTCCGAGGACGTCGCTCATTTCTCCTCGGGGCCCTTTTCTTCCTTCTTGCTCTTCTTGCCCTTCTTCTTGCCGGCCTCCCTGTCCCTGATCTCCTCGAAGTCCACGAACTCGAGCACCGCCATCCGGGACTGGTCGTTGACCCTGTTCCTGGTGGGCACGACCCTGAGGTACCCGCCGTTCCTGTCGGCGAAGCGAGGCGCGATCTCGTCGAAGAGCTTCACGACGAGGGTCCTGTTGGGGAGCTTGGCCAGGGCCAGCCGCTTGGCGTGGAGGTCCCCCCTCTTGCCGAGGGTAACGAGCCTTTCGGCGATCTTCTTAGTCTCCTTCGCCTTGGCCACGGTGGTCTCTATCCTCTGGTGCTCTATGAGGGACCCCACGAGGCCCCGGAGGAGGGCCTTCCGCTGGTTGGCCGTTCTGCCGAAGAGCCTTCCGGCTACGTTATGCCTCATTGCCGCCCCCCTGCATGCTGGCCAGGGCCTCCTGGTCGACCCTCATGCCGAGGTGGAGACCCATGGTGGCCAGTATCTCCTTTATCTCGTTCAGGGACTTCCGGCCGAAGTTCTTGGTGCGGAGCATGTCCTGCTCGGTCCTCTGCACGAGGTCCGCTATGGTGCGGATGCTGGCGTTCTTGAGGCAGTTGTGAGCCCGGACGCTGAGCTCCAGCTCGTCCACGCTCTTGAGGAGGTTTTCGTTGATGCTCGCCGTGGTCTTTTCGTCGGAGTGGACCCGCTCGGGCTCCTCCTCGGGCCACTCCTCCTCGAGGACGAAGAAGCTGAAGTGCTCGTTTATGATGCCGGCGGCCTGCGACAGCGCGCTGGCGGGGGTCACGCTTCCGTCGGTCCATATCTCCATTATGAGCTTGTCGTAGTCCGTGGCCCTGCCGACCCTGGCCCTGTCCACCTGGAAGTTTACCTTGGTGACGGGGCTGAAGGCCGAGTCCACGGCGATGACGTCGAGGGGCACGCCCTCTTCCTTGTTCTGCTCCGCCGGGACGTAACCCTTGCCCTTGTCGATGTAGAGTTCGGCCTCGAAATCCACGCCCTTGCTGGTGGTGGCAATCAACTGGTCGGGGTTCATGAGGACAACGCTGGAATCCATCTGGAGGTCCTCCCCCTTCACCTCGGCGGGGCCGGCGACCTTGACCGTGGCGGTCTTGGGGCCTTCGCCGTCGATGGAGAACCTGAGCCTCTTGATGTTCAGGATAATATCCACCACGTCTTCCTTGATGCCCTCTATCTGCGCGAACTCGTGGAGCGCGCCGGTTATCCTGACGCCGGTGACGGCCGCCCCCTCGATCGAAGACAGCAGGACCCTCCTCAGGGCGTTGCCGATGGTCACGCCGAAACCCCGCTCCAGGGGCTCCGCGACAAGCTTGCCGTAGCTGTCGGTAAGGGTCTCCTCCTCGAAGCTCACCTTCTGCGGCAATTGAAACCCTTTCTTGCTTAAATCCATAAGGCCTCCTGTGCCTCAATCAATAGTATATTCCGAATATAGCGTAGCCCTGCTCGCCGGTGCGCGGGCCCTACTTGGAGTACAGCTCGACTATGAGCTGCTCCTGGGCCGGCAGCGGGATCTCCTCCCTCGAGGGGATGTGGTCCACGGTCCCCTTGAAGCCCTCGGCGTCCACCTGCACCCACTCGAGCATGCCCCTGTGCTGGGCCTTCTGGAGGCTGTCGGCGATGGAAGGCATCTTCCTCGAGGACTCCTTGACCTCCACGACGTCGCCCGCCTTCACGAGAAAAGAGGGTATGTTCACCCGTCGGCCGTTCACCACGATGTGGCCGTGGCCGACCAGCTGCCTGGCCTGGCCCCGGTTGGCGGCGAAGCCCATCCTGTAGACCACGTTGTCCAGCCTGCGCTCGAGGTACTGGAGGAGCACCTCGCCGGTGACCCCCTTCTTTCTGCTCGCGCGCTCGTAGTAGTGCCTGAACTGCTTTTCCAGGAGGCCGTAGGTGTTGCGGACCTTCTGCTTCTCCCTGAGCTGGACGGCGTAGTCGGTGAGCTTGGACCTCCTCTGGCCGTGCTCTCCCGGGGGGTACTTCCGCCTCTCCACCCCGCACTTCTCGGTGAAACACCTGTCGCCCTTCAGGAAGAGCTTCTCGCCCTCCCTGCGGCACCGCCTGCACAATGCGTCTCGGTATCTGGCCATATCCTCTAAACCCTTCTCCTCTTGGGCGGTCTGCAGCCGTTGTGCGGCACGGGGGTGACGTCCTTGATGATGGTTATCTCGAGCCCCGCGGCCTGGAGCGCCCTGATGGCCGATTCCCTGCCGGAGCCCGGTCCCTTGATGTAGACGTCTATCTGCCTCATGCCCGCCTCGGCGGCTTTCTTGGCGGCGGAGTCGGCCGTGAGCTGCGCGGCGTAGAGGGTGCCCTTCCTGGAGCCCTTGAAGCCCAGGCTCCCGGCGCTGGCCCACGACACCACGTTGCCCTGGGGGTCCGTTATGGTGACGATGGTGTTGTTGAAAGTGGCCTGTATGTGGGCCGCCCCCGTGGGAACGTGCTTCTTCTCCTTCTTCCTGCCGCCCCTTTTCTTCTGCGCCATATTAGGTCTTCCTCTTGCCGGCCACCGCGGCCTTCTTGGGGCCCTTGCGGGTGCGCGCGTTGGTCTTGGTCCGCTGCCCCCTCACGGGGAGCCCCGACCTGTGCCTCAGCCCGCGGTAGCAGCCGATGTCCATGAGCCTCTTTACGCTTCCGCCGACGTCGCGCCTCAGGTCTCCCTCCACCCTGTGTTCGCGCTCGATGGCGGCCCTTATCTTCACTATCTGGTCGTCGCTGAGGTCCTTGACCCTCAGCCGGGCGTCGGTGCCGGTATCGGCAAGTATCTTCTTAGCCGACGACCTGCCCACGCCGAATATCCTGGTGAGGCCGATCTCGACCCTTTCGTTCTTGGGCAGATCGACTCCGGCAATCCTGGCCATAGCGCCTCCTTATCCCTGCTTCTGCTTGTGGCGGGGATTTTCGCATATAACCCTCACCACGCCTTTTCTTATTATCACCTTGCACTTGGCGCATATGGGCTTGACCGACGCCTGTACCTTCATCCCGCCATCTCCTTATTTGTACCTGTACGTTATCCTGCCCTTGGTGAGGTCGTAGGGCGAAAGCTCCACGAGCACCCTGTCGCCGGGCAGGATCTTTATGAAGTGCATCCTCATCTTCCCCGATATGTATGCAAATATCACCTGTTCATTTTCAAGCTTCACCCTGAACTTGGCGTTGGGCAGGGTCTCTATGACCGTCCCCTGTACCTCTATGCTCTCGTCTTTTGGCATATCCGAAACAAATATTATACTTTGTTTATGTGTGGCCGGTCAAGACCCTCGGGCCATCGCCCGTAACGGCCACCGTATGCTCGAAATGGGCCGAGAGGCTCCCGTCGGCGGTCACCGCCGTCCAGCCGTCCTCGAGCACCCTCACCTCGGGGCCCCCGGCGTTGACCATGGGCTCCAGCGCCAGGGTCATGCCCTCCCGGAGCCTCGCGCCCCGGCCGCAGGGGCCGTAGTTCGGGACCTGGGGCTCCTCGTGCAGCTGCCTCCCTATGCCGTGGCCCACGAAGGCCCTGACCACCGAAAATCCGTTCCGCTCCACGTGGCCCTGGACGGCGCAGGAGATGTCCGATACCCGCCCGCCCTCGCGGGCCGCCCCGATGCCGGCCCAGAGCGCCTCCTCGGTGACCCTCATGAGCCTCCGGGCCCCCTCGCCCACATCGCCCACGGGGAGCGTTATGGCGGCGTCCCCGTAGTAGCCCTTATAGAAGACCCCGATGTCTATGCTCACTATGTCGCCCTTTCCGAGCCTTCGCTCCGAGGGTATGCCGTGCACCACCTGGTCGTTGACCGAGGCGCATATGCTGGCCGGGTAGCGCCTGTAGCCCTTGAAGGCCGCCTTCCCCCCGCGCCTGAGGATAATGTCCTCGGAGAACCTCTCGAGCTCCCTCGTCGTGAGCCCCTCGGCCACGAACCCCTTGAGGGCCCCCAGGGTCTCGGCCACTATGCCGCAGGCCTCGGCTATCCTCTCTATCTCTTCCTTGGACTTAAGTACGATCACGGACCCCCAAGAGCCCTCCCTCAGCCCTTCCTGCCCCGGAGCTTCCCCTTCTTCAGGAAGCCCTCGTAGGAGCGGGTGACGAGGTGCGACTCTATCTGGGAGACCGTGTCCAGGGCCACTCCCACAACGATGAGGAGCGAAGTGCCCCCGAAGTAAAACGGCATGTTGAACTTGAACCTCAGGATGTCCGGCAGTATGCAGACCGCCGAGAGGTATACCCCCCCCACGAAGGTGAGCCTGCTGAGCACCCTGTATATGTATTCCGAGGTCCTGTGCCCGGGCCTGATGCCCGGGATGAAGCCGCCGTATTTCTTGAGGTTGTCGGCCACGTCCACGGGGTTGAAGACCACGGCCGTGTAGAAGTAGGCGAAGAAGAATATCATTCCCACGTACATCAGGGTGTAGAGCACCGAGCCCGGCGTGAGCTGGTCGGCGATGCCCTGGACCCAGGGGATGGGGATAAAGCCCGCTATCACGGCGGGGAAACCGATTATCGACGAGGCGAATATGGGAGGTATGACGCCCGCGGTGTTTATCTTCAGGGGCAGGTGCGTGGACTGCCCGCCGTACACCTTTCTGCCCACCACCCTCCGGGCGTACTGCACCGGGAGCTTCCTCTGGGCCCTCTCCACGTAGATGATGATGGCCACCACCCCCACCATCATGACGACCATGGCTATCATAAGTATCAGCGATATCTCGCCGATGCGTATGAGCCTGAAGGTGTCTATGATGGCCGCGGGGAAGCGGGCCACTATGCCGGCGAAGATTATGAGGGATATGCCGTTTCCTATGCCGCGCTCGGTTATCTGCTCCCCGAGCCACATGATGAAGGCGGTGCCCGAGGTCATGGTTATTACGGTCATGAGCCTGAAGCTCCAGCCGGGGTTCTGTATGAACGCCCCGCCCTGCATGCTCTCCAGGCCGATGGCTATGAAAGATGACTGTATGACGCTGATGAGGACGGTGCCGTACCGGGTGTAGCGGGTTATCTTCTTCCGGCCCTCGGCGCCCTCCTTGGCCAGCTTGCCTATGTAGGGGACCACCACCGTCAGGAGCTGGAGGATGATGGAGGCGCTTATGTAGGGCATTATGCCCAGGGCGAATATCGTGGCCTGCGAGAGCGCCCCGCCGGTGAACATGTCCAGGAAGCCCATTATGGCGCCCCCCCGCTGGGTGAGGAACTTCGATAGCTCCTGGCCGTCGATGCCGGGGGTGGGGATGTGAGCGCCGATGCGGTAGACCGCCAGGAGGGCGAGGGTGAAAAGGACCCTGCTCTTCAGCTCCGGTATCTTGAAGATGTTGCGGAAGCTTCCGA
>JASFVA010000110.1:0-5628 GCA_050050055.1 Nitrospirota bacterium | reverse complement strand
AGGGCGAGCGTGGGCTCTCCCCAGAGGGGCTCCACCGCCTCCATGCCCACCTCGGCGCAGACGCGCTCCACCCACTGCCTGTGCTCCTCGAGGTAGATGTCGCCGAAGACCATCCCCGTGAAGCCCTCGGCCGCCCGCTCCCTGAGGGCCCTCTTGAAGTCCTCCTCGTAGCCCGAGGCCGAGGTCTCGCGCTGAAAGACCTCGAGGCCCGCCAGGGCCGCCTGCTCCCCTATGAGCCCGGCCTCGGTGCCGTGGAACCTGACGCGCCTATAGTCGTCGGAGATGAAGTTGGCTATGGCCCTGACGTCGTAGCCCCGCTCCAGGGCCCTGGCGCAGGCCAGGGTGCTGTCCTTCCCTCCGCTCCATGACGAGATGTACACCCCTCAGCCCCCCTCCCCGAAGGTTATGAAGGAGCCTTCCTCGAGCCTGTGCACGCTCACGTCTATCTCGAAGGCCTCCCTGAGGAGCTCCCTTTCGAGCACCCTCTCCGGCGGGCCCTCGCCGAGCACCTTCCCTTCCTTCACCAGCACAAGGCGGTCGAACTGGAAGGCCAGGTTAACGTCGTGGAGGGCCATGAGGATGGATATCCCCCTCCCGGAGTTGAGCTCCCTGAGGAGCCTCATGAGCTCCATCTGGAACCTGATGTCGAGGTTGGCAAGCGGCTCGTCCAGAAGGAGTATGCCCGCGCCCTGAAGGAGCGTCATGGCGATGTAGGCCCTCCTGCGCTCGCCGCCGCTCAGCTGGGTTATGGGCGTGTCGCGCTTTTCCCCCAGGCCCACCATCTCCAGGGCCTCCTCCACGCTCATGCCGGGGGGGCTTTCGTAGGGATAGAGGCCCATGGCGGCCAGCTCGCCCGCCGTGAAGGGCACCCGCATGTCGAGGGTCTGGGGGAGGTAGCTGACGAGCTTCGCCCTGTCGCGGTTCCTGAGCGAAGCGATGGGCTTCCCCCAGAGGTTGACCTCTCCCCGCGAGGGCCTGAGTATCCCGGCGAGGAGCTTTAGTATGGTGGACTTCCCCGAGCCGTTGGCCCCCAGGAGGCCCACGAAGTCCGCCTCTCCCACGCCGAGGGCCAGGCCCTCTATGAGGCGCCGCCCCTTCCGTTCGTAGGAGAAGGAGGCGTCGCTGAGCTCGAGTATGCGCTGGGGCCTCTTATCCGATGACATCGCGCCTCCTTAGCAAGTACAGGAAGTAGGGCGCCCCGAGAAGGGCTGTGACTATGCCCGCCGGAAGCTCCACGGGGCTCATGACCGTCCTGCCTATGAGGTCCGAGACCACCAGGAGCGCGCCGCCCCCCAGGGCGGCGGCGGGTATGAGGATGCGGTTGTCGGTGCCCACCAGGTAACGCATAATGTGGGGCATCAGGAGGCCGACGAAGCCGACCATGCCCCCCAGGGCCACGCTGGCCGAGGTCATGAGGCCCGCCGCGACGAACATGGTGGCCGTCTCCTTCCTGGGGGAAAACCCCAGGCTGTGCGAGAGGTCGTCGCCGAGCATCAGGGCGTTCAGGGCCTTCGCCCTCCTCTGGGCGATAAGGAGCCCCAGCCCGATGATGACGGCCCCGTAGGGAATAAGCGACCAGTCCGACATCCCCAGGTCGCCGAAGATCCAGAGTATCGCCCTCCTGAGCCCCTCGCTCGAGGAGACGCTCATAAGGAGCATAAGCACGGCCGAGAGCATGAAGCCCACGCCTATGCCCGCAAGCAGAAGCCGCTCGGGCCATATGCCGCCCCTCCGCCAGCCCATGAGGCCCACCAGGAGCCCCGTGGCCATGGCCCCGGCAAAGGCCATCAGGGGAATGGTGAACTCACCCAGGACCGCCAGGCCCGCCACTATGCCAGCCGCCGCCATGAGCGCCGCGCCGCTTGAGAGGCCCAGTATGTAGGGGTCGGCAAGGGGATTTCTGAGCATCCCCTGTAGCACGGCCCCCGAGGCCCCGAGGGCCCCGCCCATGAGGGCCGCCACAAACACCCTCGGCAGCCTCACCGCAAGGAGTATCTCCCTCTCGGTCCCGCTCATCTGAAAGGGGTTTATTAGCCTGGGCCCGGCCAGGAGGGCCACGGCGAACACCGCGCCCACCACAACGACCACCAGGGCGAACCTCGCCTTCATCTCGGGGCCTCCTTTTCGAAGACCCCCGAAAGCTCCTCCATGCCCTCCATCACCCTGGGGCCGTAGCGCATGAGGCCGTCTCCCACGAAGTGAATGCTCCCGCCCCTCGCGGCGGGCGTGCTTTCGAGCCTTTCAAGGAGCTTCGCCGACACCCCCTCCATGTCCCTCTGGCCCATTCCCCCCACCAGGATTACGTCGGGGGCCCGGGCCAGAACTTCCTCTATGGAGTATTTCGGGTAGTTGATGGCGCTGTCGGAGGCTATGTTCACGTGGCCCAGGAGCCTTATGCCGTCGTCTATCACCGTGCCCCCGCCCGCCACTATAAGGGGCTCGGGCCAGACCACGAAGAGGACCTTCAGCCTCCTTTGGACTCCCCGGCCTATTTTTTCGTAGGAATCGAGCCTGGCCCTGATGTCGCCCGCCAGGGCCTCCGCCCTCTCAAGGGCGTCGACGGCCCCGCCCAGCCTCTCGATGGCCCCCGGCAGCTCCTCCAGGCGGCGGGCCCTTATCACGTGGGTCCTCAGTCCCAGGGAATGGAGCTTGGGCTTTATCTCCTTGGGGTTTCCGTCGGTGCTCATTATCACGAGGTCGGGCTGGAGGGCCACCACCTCCTCGAGGGAGGGATTGGACATGCCGCCTATCTTGGGCTTCTGCCTCGCCTCGGGGGGATAGTCGCAAAAAGTGGTCACTCCGGCTATGTTTTCGCCGAGCCCCAGGGCGTAGAGCATCTCCGTTATCTGCGGCGCGAGCGAAACGATCCGCTCCGGGGTCTCCGCCCAGGCAGCAAGCGGCATAAGGAGCATCAGGACGGCGGCGACAATTGCGCGCATCATATCGGGCTCCTCCAGTTTAGGAGTTTTACCACGGGATATCCGTCGTAAAACTCCACGACGCTCACCGCGCCGTGGTCCTGCTCGAGGCGGAAGATGTTTTGAAGGGGCACGCCCATCAGGCGGCAGAGTATCGCCCTGTTTACGCCCCCGTGGGCCACCACGGCTATGGCCTCCCCGTCGTGCCTCTCGAGGATGTCGCCGAAGGCCCTCTCCACCCTCCGGCTCACCTCGAGGGTGCTTTCGCCTTCCAGGGGGCTGTGGTTGAGGGGGTCGGAGGCCCAGGCCGTGAAGGCGTCGGGCCAGCGCTCCGCAATCTCCTCGAAGGCGAGCCCTTCCCAGAGGCCGAAGTGCCTTTCCCTGAGGTCGCCGACCACGGTGGGCTTAAGGCCGAAGGGCGCGGCCACGATCTCGGCGCTCCGGGCGGCCCTCTTAAGGCCGGAGCAGTAGACCGCCCCCAGGCGTTTTCCATTTTCCTCGAGGGAAGCCCTCACGAATTCGGCGGCCCTTTCCATCTCCGCCTCGCCCTGGGCCGAGAGGGGAACGTCCAGGGAGCCCTTGTAGCGGCGCTTCCCGTCGCCCTCGGTGCGCCCGTGCCTTATGAGGTATAAAGTCCCGACCATGTCGCCACCAATAGCATGAAAAGGTTTTCCGACAGCTCCCCCAGGGCGCCGAGGGTGTCGCCGCTTAAGCCCCCGAGCTGGCTTTTAAAGAGCCTGAGCATAAAAAGCGTAAAGCCGAAGAGGGCCGCAAGCACAAGGGCGTTAAGCAGGTGCCCCTGCGGGATGGCGGCGCCCAGGGTGGCCGCCGATGCGGTCATCGCAATAAACACGGTGAGGGTGGCCAAGGCGAACTCGCCCGCCCCGGCGCCCTCGATGAACATCCTCCCCAGGCCCTCCGGCCTCGCCGCTTTCCCGTAGAACATGGCCGTAGCCATCGTCCACTTGGAAAATACCGGCATCATCAGAAGGGCGAAGTAAAACGCCCCGGGATAATACTCGGCCAGTGCGGCGAGGAGCACATACTTAAGGAGAACCGAAAGCACCAAGGCGCTCACGCCCGCGGCGCCCGAGGCGCCGTCCTTCATGGCCCTGAGCTTCGCCTCCCTGTCGCCTCGCTTGGCTATGGCGTCGAAGGTGTCGGAAAGGCCGTCGAGATGGAAAGCCCCGCCGAGCACCACGTGGGCAATCAGGACCATCGCCGCCACAAGCGCCGGCGGAAGAACCAGGGCCGCGACATAGGCCCAGGCGGCAAGCGCCGCGCCCTCAAGGAGCCCGGCCAGGGGAAAGGCCCCGGCTGAGCGGGCCATGTCGCGCTCGCTTATCTCCATCCCCCGCGCCAGGGGCACGATGGTCAGAAACTTAAGTGCCACAATAAGGCTTCTCATTCCGTGCCGCCGCCTCCCCAAATCGTAAGCAGAGTCATCGCGTCTTCACTCCTCCCTCCCGGATACGCCAGCGTCGGCGAAGGTGGCCATCTCGGTGTAGGCCTTGAGGCCGGCCTCTATGACGAGCATCGCCAGGGCCGCCCCCGTGCCCTCGCCGAGGCGCATGCCGAGGTCGAGGATGGGGCGGAGGCCAAGCTTTTCGAGCATCGCCCCGTGGCCCCTTTCGGCCGAGCGGTGGGCGGCGAAGAGGTAATGCCTCGTCCTGGGCTCAAGCTCGCAGGCCACGAGGGCCCCGGCCGTGGAGATGAAGCCGTCCACCACCACGGGCACCCTGTTTGCGGCGCCGCCGAGGCAGAGGCCCGCTATGCCGCCTATCTCGGCGCCCCCCACCTTGGAGAGCACGTCCAGGGGGTCGCCGGGGTCGGGGGCGTTTAGCTCGATGGCCCGCTCTATCACCTCCGCCTTGTTCCTGAGCGAGGCGTCGGTTATTCCCGTGCCCCTGCCTGTAACCTCCTGGGCGGACCTGCCGGTGAGGACCGAGGCTATCGCGCTCGAGGGGGTGGTGTTTGCTATGCCCATCTCGCCGGTGCCGAAGAGCGAGTAGCCCCTTCCGCTGAATTCGTCCGCCAGCCCTATGCCCACCTCGATGCACCTCGTGGCCTCCTCCCTGGTCATGGCGGGGCCCAGGGCCATGTTGCGGGTGCCCCGGACCACCTTCCGCTTTAAAAGCCCCCCGGCGTCGTCGAAGTCGTGGTCCACGCCGATGTCCACGACCGAAACGTCGGCCCCGGCGTGCCGGGCCAGGACGTTAATGCCCGCCCCTCCCCGGAGGAAATTGAGCACCATCTGTCGGGTCACCTCCCTGGGGAAGGCGGAGACGCCCTCGTCGGCCACCCCGTGGTCCCCGGCGAAGGTGAAGACTACCTTCCTATTTACGGAAGGCATGGCGTTTCCGGTTATCTGGACGAGCCTCCGGGCCATGGTCTCCAGAAGCCCCAGGCTCCCCTGGGGCTTGGTCAGTGAGTCGAGCCTCCTCTGGGCCATGTCCCCGAGGCCCTCGTCCAGGGGCTCTATCCTCCCCACGGTCTCCCTGAGCAACGTCCCTGCCCTGGCATTAGCGTCTCGCTCCATATCCCGCTCCCCCTTCAAAGACCTACTTTATCCTCACCGGGATGCCCGCGGCCATGAGGTAGACCCCGTCGGCCGCCGCGGCCACCTTCTGGTTCAGAAGGCCGGCGTAATCCCTGAATCGCCGGGCCAGCCCGTTTTCCGGCACTATGCCCATGCCCACCTCGTTCGAGA
>JASFVA010000109.1:0-5651 GCA_050050055.1 Nitrospirota bacterium | reverse complement strand
CCCGGCCCTGGCCTTCGACCCCACGGGAAGGCCTATCACCTATGCTGAGCAAATGAACAATCCCGCGGTGAAGCTCCATATATCCGGTCCCACGGGGGAGTACGCAAAGTGGGTGATGAAGCGCAACCCCCAGACCTGGAGCCTCTCCACGGGCGAATTCATAGAGTTCCGCGATGCTTTCGGGGCGCAGTACTCAGGTCTCCAGGTCAGGCGCGACCCCGGGGTTTGGATAGTCTACCTCGGCTGCGCCCTCATGGCCGTGGGGCTTTACATAGCGTTCTTCGCGAACCACAAGAAACTCTGGATGGCGCTTTCTCCCTCCAAGGGCGGCTCCACCACGGTCACCGTGGCGGCCTCCACCCACAAGAACAGGGAGGCCTTCGAGAGGGAAGTCGACAGAATGATATCCCTTCTTAGGGAAGGAGGAAAATAATGGATAGCTCCGTGCTGTTTGGCGTTGCCACCATCGCTTACATCTTCGCAATGATGGCATACATCGCGTACCTCGTCACGAAGGCCAAGGCCATTGGGCAGGCGGCCACCACTATCACGGTGATAGGCTTCGTGGGCCAAACTCTGGCATTCATAATCAGGTGGAAAGAGTTCTACGACATGAACATCAGGCTCGGCCTGGGGGAGAGCTTTCTGAGGGCCACGCCGCTTACGAACCTCTACGAGTCCCTTACTTTCTTCGTCTGGTGCCTGATACTGGGCTACCTGGTAGTGGAATTCAAGTACAAGACCCGCTCCTTCGGGGCCTTTGTCACCCCCGTGGCGGGCCTTACGCTGGCCTTCATCGAGATGTCGGGGGTGTCGAAGGACCTTCAGCCCCTTGTCCCCGCGCTTCAATCGAACTGGCTCCTGGCCCACGTCTTCATGAGCTTCGTGGCCTACTCCTGTTTTGCGCTTTCCTTCAGCACAGCCCTCATGTATCTGATTATTACGACGGATAGAAAGACGGAGCCCTCGTACATAATCTGGACCGTAATGTTCGGTTTCCTGGTTGTGGTCCTGGCGGCATTGGGCCTGGACTACCTGAAGTTCAACGTGGTCGGGATGAAGCCCGAGGAGCTCATACAGAACTACTTGTTCAGGGCCACGTTCATGAGCCCGTCTCCGATTGTGACCTTCGTGAGCTTCCTTGCCGCCATAGCGGCCCTGTTCGCCATCTGGAACTGGGGCGGCGTCGTCAGGAGGATAATCGAGGGCTTCGGGGTCCAGACCGGGATGCTCGACGAGATAACCTACAAGAGCATAGCCATCGGCTTTCCCATCTTCACCATCGGGGGGCTCATATTCGGGGCCATCTGGGCCGACCAGGCCTGGGGCGTCTACTGGAGCTGGGACCCCAAGGAGACGTGGTCTCTCATCACCTGGTTCGTCTACGCCTTCTTCCTCCACGCCAGGCTCCTCAAGGGCTGGCGGGGGCACAAGATGGCGGTGGTGGCGGTTCTCGGTTTCATATCGGTAGTGTTCACCTACCTCGGCGTTAACCTGCTCCTGAGCGGGCTGCACGCCTACGGAAGCGGCTAATAGCCGGGTCCTTCGGGCCGGGCATGGGGGGTGAGCCCATGAAGCGCCGCGAGTCGGAAACGCGGAAGCTGGAGAAATTGGCCAGCGTGGGCGAGATGGCTGCGGCCATAGCCCACGACATAAAGAACTCCCTCGCCGGAATTAACGCAGCCGTCCAGGTCCTTGCCGAGGATTTCCCCGATAACGACTCCGTAAGGGAGATTACCGACGGCATAATGCGGGAGATCCAGCGGCTCGACGGCTCCGTCAAGGACCTCCTCAGCTACGCGAGGCTCCCGGAGCCGCATCTCGCGAGGGCTTCCCTCCTGGCAATAATCGACCGGGCCGCAAGGCTGGCGGCCCCCCGGGCGGAGGAGCTGGGAGTAGAGGTCGAGACTATGCCGTGCGAGGACGAGGCGGAGTTGGATGTTGACCCCGAGCAGATTCAGCAGGTATTCTTTAATATCATGATGAAGGCGATGCAGTCAATGTCGGAGGGGGGCGGAAAGCTCACCATAAAGGCCTCTTTCAACCGGAAGAAAGGGACGGCCGAGGTCGCCCTGTCCGACACGGGGCCAAACATCCCCAAGCGCGAGATCGAGAAGCTCTTCGAGCCCTCCTTCTCGTCCAGGCACTCGGGGGCGGGTCTCGGCCTTGCCGTGACCAGGAATATCGTGGAGAATCACGGCGGGACGATACTCGTTAAGAGCCCCAGGGGAAAAGGCACCACGTTCAGCGTCATCCTGCCGCTGGAGGGTTAGGTTTTTCAAACAGTAGACGTGGATGAGGGAATGAGAATATTAGTCGTGGACGACGAACAGCTCGTGAGGTGGTTCCTCGAGAGGGCCCTGAAAAAATGGGGGCACGAGGTCGTTACGGCCTCGAACGTGGGCGAGGCCCTCGACACGATAGACGGCAGGGGGTTCGACGTGCTGTTCACGGACCTCAGGATGCCCGAGAGGAGCGGCGCGGATCTCCTCGAAAAGCTCAGTGAGATAAAAGGGAAACAGCCCAAGGTGGTCGTGTGTTCGGCCTTTATAACCGCCGACATGGCCGGTGATTTCAAATCCAAGGGTTACCTTACGCTAAAGAAGCCCTTCAAGCTCTCGGAGCTCCAGGACGCCATGCGCCAGTGTGAAAACAACCTCTCCTCCGCGGGCGACTGACCTGCCGGGAGACAAACCCCCGGCGTATCGCCCTTCCCGGCGTCGCCGGGCACGTTGGCGCCGCGAAGCTGAAGCAGCTTCCGAGGGCGATGCGCCCGGACTTGACTAATCTCCGCTGATTCCCCAGAATATTTGCATACCGCCATGAGAGCGCTGTTAACCGGCCCCACGGGTTTCATAGGAAGCCACCTCGCAGAAGAACTCCTAAAGAAAGGGTACAAGGTCTCCTGCCTCGTCAGGAAGACCTCGAACCTGGACTGGATAGACGGCCTCGACGCCCGCCTTTGCTACGGGGACTGCCTCGACCCGGAATCGCTCGAAGAGGCGGTCGCGGGCGCCGACCTGGTGTTTCACCTCGCGGGCCTAACCAAGGCCCGGGGAGAAAAGGAGTTCCTCGAAGTGAACGCCGGCGGCACCGAAAGGCTTCTCGAGGCGGTGGCCTCCCGCGCCCCCTCCGTAAAGATGTTCGTATTCCTCTCGAGCCTTGCCGCGGCGGGCCCGGGCAGAGAGGGGGCCCCGGTGACCGAGAAGACCCAGCCGAGGCCGGTCTCGGGCTACGGCCGCAGCAAGCTCGAGGCCGAGCGCATCGTGATGAGGTATTCCGAGACCCTGCCGGTCACCATCATACGCCCCCCGGCGGTCTACGGCCCCAGGGACAGGGACTTCTATGTGCTCTACAAGCTGCTGAGCAAGGGGGTATTCCCCTACTGGGGGAGGTCCTACTACTCTCTCGTCTACGTGGAAGACCTCGTAAGGGGCCTGATAACCGCCGCCGAGTCCGGCAAGGCCGAGGGAAAGACGTATTTCATTTCCGACAGAACTCCCTACACCAACCTCGAGATAGCCAAGGTGATAGCCGATGCCCTGGGCCGAAGGCCCCTCCGCGTTCCGATGCCCAAGGGCCTGATGCCGGCGATAGCGAATGTCGGAAGGCTTTTTGGGGCGGGCAGTAGTATAATAAACAGCGACAAGGCTAAGGAGATGAGCTACCCTTACTGGGTATGCGACCCGGGCCGGGCCGAGAAGGAGCTTGGGTTTTCCGCCCAGGTTCCGATGGACAAGGGGTTTAAATGGACGGCAAACTGGTACAGAATTCATCGGTGGCTGTAAACATCTTCGACAAGTGCGCCGGCTTCAGGAAGGCCAGGGAGCTCATGTCCATCGGCATGTACCCCTACTTCAGGATGATAGAGAGCGCCCAGGACCCCGAGGTGACCATCGGCGGCAGGCGCATGGTCATGGTGGGCTCCAACAACTACCTCGGCCTCACAAACCACCCCGAGGTCAAGCAGGCGGCCATCGAGGCCATAAAGAAGTACGGCTCAGGGTGCGCTGGCTCCCGCTTCCTCAACGGCACTCTCGACATCCACGTTAACCTCGAGGAGAAGCTCGCCCGCTTCATGCGAAAGGAGGCCGCCCTCGTCTTTTCCACGGGCTTCCAGGTGAACCTCGGCGTCATATCGGCCCTCGTGGGAAAGAGCGACACGGTGGTCATCGACAAGATGGACCACGCCAGCATCATCGACGGCTGCCGCCTCTCCTACGGCGAGGTGAGAAAGTTCAGGCACAACGACATGGCCGACCTGGACCGCGTCTTGGGCGACGCCAACGGCAAGGGGAGGCTCGTGGTGGTGGACGGCGTTTTCAGCATGGAGGGCGACATCTCCGACCTTCCCGGGATCGTGAAGGTCGCCCGCAGGCACGGCGCGGGCGTCATGGTGGACGACGCCCACGGCATCGGGGTCCTCGGCGCCACGGGCCGGGGGACGTCCGAGCGCTTCGGCATGGAGGACGACGTGGACCTGGTGATGGGGACCTACTCGAAGTCCCTGGCGTCGATAGGGGGGTTCATAGCCGGCGGCGAGGACGTCATCCACTACATAAAGCACTTCGCCCGCCCCCTCATTTTCAGCGCGAGCCCGCCGCCTTCCACCGTGGCCTCGGTGAGCGCGGCCCTGGACATAATAGAGCGGGAGCCCGAAAGGATACAGAGGCTGTGGGACAACACCGGCTACATGCTCGAGGGCTTCAAGGGCATGGGCTTCGACACCGGCACCTCCGAGACCCCGATAATACCGGTCATAGTGGGCGAGGACGAGGCCGCCTTCAAAATGGCCATGATGCTCCACGACGAGGGGGTCTTCGCAAACGTGGCCGTAAGCCCGGCGGTTCCCGCCGGCAAGGCCCTCATAAGGACCAGCTACATGGCCACCCACACCCGCGAACATCTGGACACGGTGCTCGAGGCCTTCAGGAAGGTGGGGACGGCCATGGGCGTCATAAGCTGACGCCTTGCCCCTCGAGCTTTTCGAAGCAGGCCCCAAAGGCCTCAGGGACTTCATCCGGCTCCCCTATTCCGTCTATCCCAAGGACAGCCCCTACGTCCCCCGGCTCGAGGGCGAGCTCAAAAAGGAGCTCTCGCCCCGGCACAACCCCTTCTTCCGGCACGCCGAGGCGAAGTACTTTCTCGCCACAAGGGGCGGCCGCCCCGCGGGCAGGGTGGCCTCGGTAGTAAACCGCCTCCATAACGACTTCCACGGCGAGAGGACGGGATTCTTCGGGTTCTTCGAGTGCCGGGAGGACCCCGAGGCCGCCGCCGCCCTTCTCGGGGCCGCGGCTGAGGAGCTCCGCCGGAAGGGGATGGAGGTCATGCGCGGCCCCATGAGCTTTTCCACGAACGAGGAGTGCGGGCTCCTGGTGGAGGGCTTCGAGCATCCGCCCACGCTCATGACCCCATATAACCCGCCCTACTACGCAAGCCTCATCGAGGGCTTCGGCCTTAGGAGGGCCAAGGACCTCTACGCCTTTGCCTACGACGTGGGCGAGAGCCTTCCGGAAAAGATGCTCAGGGCCGCGGCCATCGCCCAGAGGAGGGAGGGGGTGAAGGTGAGGCCCATCCGCAAGGACAGGTTTTCCCAGGAGATGAGGGCCTTCAGGGAGGTCTACAACTCGGCCTGGGCCCGGAACTGGGGC
>JASFVA010000108.1:0-5756 GCA_050050055.1 Nitrospirota bacterium | reverse complement strand
TGCAGCCTGAGGCCCAAGGTCGAGCGGCCGGCCTTCACCGTGCGCATGGAGTTCGACCGCGGGGGCAAGAGGCTCGGCGAGGAGTTCTTCCCCAGCACCATCCTGAGCGACGAGAGGATGACCTACACCTCGGTGAAGGAGATACTCGTGGACGAGGAGCCCGGCGTCAGGGAGAAATACGACCGCCTCCTCCACGACTTCGAGCTGATGGGGGAGCTCTGCGGGCTTCTCAGGCAGCAGAGGATGGACCGGGGCAGCCTGGACTTCGACCTGCCCGAGCCGGAGGTGGTCCTGGACCTCCAGGGCAGGCCCGAGGCCATACTCAGGGCCGAGAGGAATTTCGCCCACCTGATAATCGAGGAGTTCATGATAGCCGCCAACGAGGCCGTGGCCGAGCACCTCCAGGGCCGGGGCCTTCCCGCCCTATACAGGATACACGAGGAGCCCGACCCCGACAGGGTGGAGGAGGTCATGAGGTTCGCGGCCCATTTCACCCGGACCGGCAAGCGCCCCGGGGCGGAGGCATACCACAGGATCCTCCAGGACGTGCAGGGCAGGCCCGAGGAGGAGTCAGTGACCTACATGGTCCTGCGCAGCCTCAAGCAGGCCAGGTACTCTTCGGATAACGCGGGCCATTTCGGCCTGGCCTCCAAGTGCTACACCCACTTTACCTCGCCCATAAGGCGGTACCCCGACCTGGTGGTGCACAGGATTCTCAGGGAGAGCCTTGGAAGGAAGCGCCTCCCGGACAAGCGCGTGGAAGGGCTTTCAAAACTCCTCCCCGAGATAGCCCTCCAGTCGTCCCGCAGGGAGAGGGTGGCCGACGACAGCGAGCGGCAGGTCACGGACGCCCTGAGGATCTGGTTCATGAAAGACAAGGTGGGCGAGGAGTTCGTAGCCCGCATCATCGGCGTCACCCCCTACGGCATCAAGGTGCGGCTCGACGAATACTACGTGGACGGCACCATACACGTCTCGTACATGACGGACGACTACTACCGCTTCGACGAACACACGCTGACCCTCAGGGGCAGGCACACGGGGAAGAGCTTCAAGATAGGGCAGAAGCTCACTGTGCGCCTCGACAGGGTCAACCTCGAAGAAAGGGAGATAGTCTTCGGCCTCGCCTGAGAGGGCGGCCTCCTCAGGACTTCCTCGGCTTGAACATGCCGCCCCTGGTCAGCTTCCGCGGGTCGAGTATGCGGTCGAGCTCCCCGGGGCTCAGGTCCGTGAGCTCTGCGGCCACTTCCCTAACCGGGCGGCACTCGGCGTAGGCCTTTTTCGCTATCTCGGCGGCCCTGTCGTAGCCGATAACTGGGTTAAGGGCGGTAACGAGCATGAGGTTCCTTCCGATGAGGTCGTCGAGGCGCCATACGTTGGGGGTGAAGCCCGCCACGGCCTTCTCCGCGAGAAGCTCCGAGGCTCCGGCCATCACGTTAATGGATTCCAGCAGGTTGCGGGCGATGAGCGGCAGCATCACGTTCAGCTGGAAGTTCCCCCGCTCGTTTCCGATGGTTACGGCCAGGTCGTTTGCCATGGCCTGGCCGCAGGCCATCATCATGGTCTCGCAGATTACGGGGTTGACCTTGCCCGGCATGATGCTCGAGCCAGGCTGGAGGGCCGGAATGGTGATTTCGGATAGGCCGGCCACCGGGCCGCTTGAGAGCCAGCGGAGGTCGTTTGCGATCTTCATGAGCGAGGAGGCGAGGACCTTAATCTGTGAGCTGAGCCCCGCGGCCGCGTCCATGGAGGACTGGGAGGCGAAGTGGTTCTTCGTCTCGGAAAACCTGATTCCCGTGGCCCTCGATATCCCGGCTATGGCCTTCCTTGCGAACTTCGGGTGAGCGTTCACCCCCGTTCCCACCGCCGTTCCCCCCAGGGCGAGCCTGCCAAGCGAGGGGAGGGCGGACTCTATTTTCTCCGCGCCTTCGCCCACCTGGTGGGCCCATCCCCCAAGCTCCTGCCCGAAGGTGATGGGCAGGGCGTCCATGAGGTGGGTCCTCCCGGTTTTTGCCACGCCCTTTAGCTCCGCGGCCCGCCCGGCGATGGCCTCCTCCAGGAGGCGCAGAGCGGGCAGGAGGCGCTCGCGGGTGTCGAGGCACGCGCTTATGTGGAGGGCCGAGGGTATAACGTCGTTAGAGGACTGGCACATGTTCACGTGGTCGTTGGGGTGGACGTTCAGCTTGCCCCTTAGAAGCTGCATCGCCCGGTGGGCGATAACCTCGTTGGCGTTCATGTTGGTCGAGGTGGCCGAGCCCGTCTGAAAGACGTCCAGAGGGAAGTGGTCGTCCAGGGCGCCTTTTTCGACCTCTTCGGACGCCTTCTTGACAGCGCCGGCGCGCCTCCGGTCCAGGAGGCCCAGCTCGGCGTTTGCGGCCGCGGCGGCGCCTTTTATGATGCCCAGGGCACGGATGAAAGTGCGGGGAAAGCGCACCCCGCTTACGGGGAAATTGTCGATGGCCCTCTGGGTCTGCGCCCCCCACAGGGCGTCCCTCGGAACCCGGACCTCGCCCAGCGAGTCTTTCTCTATCCTGTATTCAGACATCGTCTTCTATCAGGAAGCAAGGCCCGTCCTGCGGGCCGCATCGGCCACGGCGGCGGCGACCCTGGGGACGACCTTCCTGTCGAATATCCCGGGCAGTATGTAGTCCTCGTGGAGCTCGCCCTTTTTCACCGACCCCGCGATGGCCTCCGCCGCGGCGAGCTTCACGGCCTCGTTGACTCCTGCCGCCCCTGCGTCGAGGAGGCCGCGGAATATTCCCGGATAGCTTAGCATATTGTTTATCTGGTTAGGGTAGTCCGACCTGCCCGTGGCCAGCACCCTGGCAAGGCCTGCGGCATCCTCCGGGGCTATCTCGGGCTCCGGGTTTGCGAGGGCGAAGACTATCGGGTCCCGGGCCATGTTCATTATGTCGTGGGGCGTGATTACGTTGGGGGCCGAAAGGCCGATGAAGGCGTTGGCCCCCGCCATGGCCTCCGGCAGGGTGCCCTTTATGCCCCTGGGATTGGTCTCTCGTGCCAGGGCCCTCTTGTGGGGAGCCATCCCCTTCCTGCGCCGCTTGTATATGGAGCCCACGGTGTCGCAGACGACGACGTCGCGGACCCCGTAGGCCCTTAGCATCCGGGCAGTGCCCGTGCCCGCGGCCCCGGCCCCCGAAACCACGACGCGCAGCCGCCTGATGTCCTTTTTGAGGAGACGGGAGGCGTTGATGAGGGCGGCAAGCACGACGCAGGCCGTGCCGTGCTGGTCGTCGTGAATAACTGGCATCCCGAGGGCCTTCCGGAGCCTCCCCTCTATGCCGAAGCACCGCGGGGCGGAGATGTCCTCCAGGTTAATCGCCCCGAAGGAGGGCGAGATATTTATGACCGTCGACACTATCTCGTCGGGCTCCTTTGTGCCGAGGGCGATGGGGAAGGCGTCTATGCCTGCGAACTCCTTGAAGATCATGGCCTTGCCCTCCATAACCGGAAGCGAGGCCTCGGGGCCTATGTCGCCCAGGCCCAGGACGGCCGTGCCGTCGGTGACGATGGCCACTGAATTGCCCTTCATGGTGTAGCGCCGGGCGTGGGATTTGTCCTTGGCTATGTCCCCGCAGATTCGCGCCACGCCGGGGGTGTAGACCTTGGAGAGGTCCTCGCGGGAGCGCAGGGGCTGCTTGTTTCGAATCTCTATCTTTCCGCCCAGGTGGGCGAAGAAGGTCCGGTCCATGACGCGGACCACCTTGACGCCCCTGACCCCCTTGACCGCCTTCACTATCGCTTTTTCGTGAGCTTCGTCGCGGGCGTTTACGGTGACGTCCCTGACTATCCGGCTTCCCTCGGAGCGCACTATGTCCACCGCCCCAAGGTCTCCGCCGGCGTTGCCCACGGCGGTGGCCACCTGGGCGAACATCCCGGCCCGGTTTGCGTAGCTCATTCTGATTGTAATGGCGTAGCTGGGGCTGGTTATGCGCGTCACCTGTTCATGCTCCGGGATTTTTCAAAGGGGTAGGCAATGGAAGGGCCCGCATCGTTGCACGCCCTCAGGCCATGAGGATGTCCTGCTCGCGGGTGTCGCGGTATTCGAAGACGGGGAACCAGTCGCCGTCCGTCCGCACAAGGGTCAACTCCCGGCCGCAAGTCTTGCACCTTCTCAGTTCCACCGCCCTAATGCCCAGCTCCCTTGCCTTCTGGGTCACGTCGGGGTGGTAGTAAGCCTCGTACTCGTGTCGGTGTTCTTCCATGTCCGGAACCTCCTTACTGCGTAGGTTACAACAAAGCGGGCCGGATGTCGAGGGCCGATTGACAGCCCCGGGAAAGCCAGCTAAGATTTTACTGGAATGTTCGTCTCGGACTGGATGACAAGGAAGGTCTTCACCGTCTCGCCCGACGACGACGGGGCCAAGGCGAGGGCCGCCTTCAGGGAAAGGGCGGTGAAGCACCTGCCCGTTTTGGAGGGCGGCAAGCTCGTCGGCATACTCTCCGACAGGGACCTGAAGGACTTCGCGGCCTCCCGGTCTGCGGAGGGCGGCCCGGAAGAGCTCGACCGGGCGCTCTCAAAGACCAGGGTCAAGAGCCTTATGAGGAAGCACGTGGTCACCGTGGGCGCCGACCAGCCCATCGAGGAGGCGGCGATGCTGATGCTGGACGAGGCGGTGGGGTGTCTGCCGGTCAAGGACCAGGGGGCCCTGGTGGGGATAATCTCGGACAGGGACATCTTCGAGGCCCTGGTGGACATAACCGGGGTGAGGCACAGGGGGCACAGGTTTGTGGTGCCCGTCGAGGACAGGCCCGGGGCGATAAAGGAGGTAATCGACATCGTCAAGAAGTACGGCTTCATGCTTCTGAGCGTGGTGACCTCTTACGAGGGCGCGGCGAAGGGGATGAGGAACGTCGTGATAAGGACCCACGGCAAAGGCGAGTTCGACGCCTTGTGGCATGAGCTCCAAGCGACATACCTTGGGGTGAAAATTAAGAAGGGCTGATAGATACAATAAAAACCAGCTGTTTAGTGAGTTAACCTAAAGTAAATTATGCATAAAAAGCGTAGCGAAATTTACTCTTGACAAGAATGATTCTTAGATGATAATCTATGACCATGATGGAACGCTACAGGTCGTTGGGGATTAAGCTTACCCCTCAGAGATTGGCCATTCTGAAGTGTCTGGAGGACAACGATACGCATCCCTCGGCGGAGGACATATACAGGGAGGTTAGAGAGGCCTTCCCCACCATGTCCTTCGCCACGGTCTATAACACTCTCGAGGTGTTGAGAAAAAAGGGCGGGGTGAACGCCCTAAGCATAGACCCCGACAGGATGCGCTATGACCCCGATACCTCCGGCCACCATCATCTCATATGCACGGTCTGCAAGAGGGTGGTGGACGTCCGCGCCCGCATCGAGACCGAGCTTTCCGAGGACGAGGCGCAGGGATTCGAGCTGACCGGCAGCCACGTGGAGTTCTACGGGCGATGCCCGGAATGCAGGGACAAGGAATAGGATTTCTAATTGAATCAAGGAGGTGTATTGATGTCGAAGACGCAAAAGGACTTGGCGGACGCCTTCGCCGGGGAGTCGCAGGCCAACAGGAAATACCTGGCTTTTGCCGCCCACGCCGACAAAGAGGGCATGAAGCAGGTGGCCAGGCTCTTCAGGGCCGCCGCCGAGGCGGAGACGGTGCACGCCCACAACCACCTCAGGGCGATGGGCGGCATCAAGTCCACGGCCGAGAACATCCAGGCCGCCGTGGGGGGAGAGACCTACGAGTTCGAGAGCA
>JASFVA010000107.1:0-5810 GCA_050050055.1 Nitrospirota bacterium | reverse complement strand
CTGTGGTGCTTCGCCCTGTGGGACATCTTCTACTACGTCTTCCTCAGGGTGTGGCTCGGCTGGCCGAGGACCATGATGGACATGGACGTGCTATTTCTCATACCCGGCCCCTGGGTCGCCCCGGTGCTCCTTCCGGTCGCCGCATCGGCGTGCATGGCGACCCTCGCCCTGGTGCTCTTCGCCAGGAGGCATTGAGAATGCCCGCGAACCTTCCCCCGGAATACTACGAGGCCGAGAAGAAGTTCAAGGAGGCCCCGCCCGGCCCGGCCAAGGTGGCGGCCCTCGAGGAGCTCATAGCCACGGTGCCAAAGCACAAGGGCACCGACAAGCTCAGGGCGGACCTCAGGCGGAGGCTCTCGAAGCTCAGGGACGATGCCCAGAAGAGGAAAAAGGGCGGAAGGGGGGACCTCTATACCGTGCCCAAGGAGGGCGCGGCGCAGGTGGCGCTGGCGGGGTTCGCCAACTCCGGGAAGTCCTCCGTGCTGGCGGCGCTGACCAACGCGAAACCCGTCGTGGCGGACTATCCCGTGTCCACGGTGATGCCCCTCCAGGGGATGATGCCCTACGAGGACATCCAGCTCCAGCTCGTGGACCTGCCGCCCCTGGGCAACGAATCCACCGACGGCTGGGTCTCGGGCATTCTGAGGGTCGCCGACGTACTGCTCCTCGTAATCGACCTCGCCGACGCCCCCGACCTCCAGGCCGAGCTGCTCGTGGGGCAGCTCGGGGAGTGGAACATCCACCTATATGAGGGCGCCGAAGGCGGCGTTACGAAGAAGGCCCTGTTCGCAGCCAACAAGTCCGACCTGCCGGGCGCGGCGGAGGGTCTCAGGTCTCTCAGGGAGAAGTATCCCGACATCCCGGCCACAGGCATATCCACCACGGCGGGCCAGGGGCTTGAAGAGCTCAGGCGGACCCTCTTCGACAGGGCAGGGATAGTCAGGGCCTACACCAAGGAGCCGGGCAAGGACCCCGACATGGGCACCCCCTTCACCATGCCCGTGGGCTCCACGGTCATCGACCTCGCCCAGACGGTCCACAAGGACTTCGCCTCGGGCCTGAAATACGCCTGCATATGGGGCTCCTCCAAATTCCCCGGCCAGCGCGTGCAGCGCGACTACGAGCTCAGGGACGGGGACGTGGTGGAGCTTCACATCTGAGCCGGATACCGCCGGGCCAGCCGCCGGAGCATCGCCGGGAAAGGCTTGACTAAAGACACGGCTTGAGCTATACATTCGTATATGCTCGACGCCCTTTCAGGCCTCCACCCCGTGGTTCAGGCCCTTCTGGCCACGCTCTTCACCTGGGCGATGACGGCCCTCGGCGCCGGGGTAATATTTCTCAGGAAGGAGCTCAGCCGCAAGATGCTCGACGGCATGCTGGGCTTTGCCGCCGGGGTTATGATAGCGGCGAGCTACTGGTCGCTCCTGGCCCCGGCCATCGAGATGTCCGAGGGCTCCGGGGTCCCCTCGTGGTTCCCCGCCTTCACGGGCTTTCTGCTCGGGGGGGTATTCCTGAGGGTCGTCGACGGCATCCTCCCGCACCTTCACGTGGGATTTCCCATGAGCGAGGCCGAGGGGCTCAGCACCTCCTGGCAGAGGACCACTCTCCTTGTGCTGGCCATCACGCTCCACAACATCCCGGAGGGCCTTGCCGTGGGTGTGGCTTTCGGGGCTGTCGCCTACGGCCTGCCCGCGGCGACCCTCGGCGGCGCCGTCGCCCTGGCGATCGGCATAGGGATTCAGAACTTCCCCGAGGGAACCGCGGTTTCCATGCCCCTCAGGAGGGAGGGCCTTTCGAGCATTAAGAGCTTCTGGTACGGCCAGCTCTCGGGCATGGTGGAGCCCGTGGCCGGAGTGCTCGGCGCGGCCTTCGTCCTCCTGGCGGAGCCGCTCCTGCCCTATGCCCTCAGCTTCGCCGCCGGGGCGATGATATTCGTGGTGGTGGAGGAGGTGGTGCCGGAGTCTCACCGCGGGGGAAACGCCGATTTCGCCACCATGGGGACCATGCTCGGCTTTGCGCTCATGATGTTCCTCGACGTGGGGCTGGGATGATTCTTTGCTATTACAGCCCAGTGGTGTAAAATAGCAGGCTGAGGTCTCAACCCAAAACGGAGGTTTCGATGTCGTCCTGGCATTCGCGGTCGAGCGACGAAGTCTTGAAGGAGCTTGACAGCTCCGCGGGGGGGCTTTCGAGCCAAGAGGCGGAAAAGCGCCTCGAGGAGCACGGCCCCAACGAGCTCAAGCACGAGGAGCGTCCTTCGGCGTTTTCCCTCTTCATGGGCCAGTTCAAGAACGTCCTCATAATCATCCTCCTCATAGCCACGGGCCTTTCCCTGGTCGTCGGGGAGACCGTGGACGCCCTCATAATCGCCATAATCGTGGTCTTTTCCGCGGGGCTCGGCTTTTTCCAGGAGTACCGGGCCGAAAAGGCCATAGAGGCCCTGAAGAGGATGCTCCAGGCCACTATAACCGTGATAAGGGACGGCAGGGAGCAGGAGGTGGAGACCGTGCGCCTCGTGCCGGGAGACATACTTGCGCTTGAGGCGGGGGTCAGGGTGCCAGCCGACGGAAGGGTCATAGAAAGCTCCTCGCTCCGCTGCGACGAGGCCCCCCTCACGGGAGAGTCGGCCCCCGTTTCCAAGAACACTGAGAATATCTCAGGGGATGTGCCCGTCCCCGATAGGACGAACATGGTCTACACAGGGAGCATAATCACCTACGGCAGGGGAAGGGCGGTGGTGACCACCACGGGCATGGACACCGAGTTCGGGAAGATAGCCCGGGAGGTTGCCGCCGTGAAGACCGAAAAGACCCCCCTCGAGCGCAGGACCGAGGAGATAGGCAAGTGGCTCGGCCTCGCCGCGCTGGGCATATGCGCCCTGGTCATAGGGGTCAGCACTGTCAGGGAGGTCTCGGCGGGGGCGTTTTCCCTCGAGCACGCCATAACGATGGTGATGTTCGGCGTGGCCCTGGCGGTGGCGGCGGTGCCGGAGGCCCTTGCCGCGATAGTCACCGGAGCCCTGGCCATAGGGATGCACGAGATGGCGAAGCGAAACGCCCTCGTCAGAAAGATGCCGGCCGTGGAGACGCTGGGCAGCACCACCGTGATCTGCACGGACAAGACGGGCACCCTTACGAGGGGCGAGATGACCGTGAGGAAGATATACTCCGGGGGGAAATACGTCGAGGTCACAGGGGCGGGCTACGAACCGGAGGGCGAGTTCCGGGGCGAACTTTCCATGGACGAGGAACCCCTCAAGTCGTTTCTCCTCTGCGGCGCCCTCTGTAACGACGCGAACCTCTTCGAGGAGGAGGGCCAGTGGAAGATAAAGGGCGACCCCACCGAGGCGGCCCTGGTAGTGGCCGCCAGGAAGGCGGGAATCGAAAGCGGCGGCCTGAGGGCCGAGCGGCCCAGGGTGGACGAAGTCCCCTTCAGCTCCGAGCGCAAGCTCATGTCCACGGTCCACGGGGGGCCCGGGGGAAGGGTGGCCTACGTGAAGGGCGCCGCCGAGGTCGTCCTTGGAAAGTGCACCCGGGTCATGAGGGCCGACGGCTCTGTCTCGGAGCTGAGCGAGGAGGAGAGGAAGGCCCTGGGGGAGGAGAACACCAGCATGGCCGCCGAGGCCCTCAGGGTTCTCGCCCTGGCCACGAGGGACCTGGGCGACTCCCCGGCGGCGGGGGAGGAGATAGAGAAGGACCTGGTCTTCCTCGGGCTCGCCGGGATGATGGACCCCCCGAGGCCGGAGGCCGTGGAGGCGGTCGATACCTGCAAGAAGGTCCACATGAAGCCCATCATGATAACGGGGGACCACAAGATAACCGCCCTCGCCATCGCCAGGGAGATGGGCATATACGAGGAGGGCGACATCGAGCTCACCGGCGAGGAGCTCGAGGCGATGAGCGACGAGGAGTTCGATGCCAAGGTGGACAAGGTGAGCGTCTACGCCAGGGTCTCGCCCGTGGACAAGCTCAAGATAGTGAAGGCCTGGAAGAAGCGCGGAGACGTGGTGGCCATGACCGGCGACGGCGTAAACGACGCCCCGGCCCTCAAGCACGCCGACATAGGCATAGCCATGGGCATCACGGGCACCGACGTGGCAAAGGAGGCCTCCGACATAGTCTTAAGCGACGACAATTTCGCCACCATAGTGCGGGCCATAGAGCGCGGCAGGTGGATATACGACAACATAAAGAAATACCTCACCTTCCTCCTGAGGTGCAACATAACCGAGGTCCTCGTCATCGGCGGGGTCGTGCTCTGGATGGGCCCGGAGTTCCTCCCCCTCCTTCCGGCGGCCATCCTCTACGTGAACCTGGCCACCGACGGCCTCCCGGCCCTCGCCCTCGGCGTCTCCCCCCCGGACCCCGACATCATGGAGAGGCCCCCGAGGAGCCCCTCGGAGAGCGTGTTTTCAAAGGAGGTGCGCACTTTCATGCTGCTGGCCGTGGCGATTGAGACGCCGGTTTTCCTCTGGGTGTTCTTCCACAGCCAGCCCGACATGGAGCTGGCCAGGACGAGGCTCTTCTTCCTCTTCATAATCGTGGAGCTTTTCATAGCCATAAACTTCCGCTCGATGAAATACAGCATCTTCCAGGCCCCGCCCCACAAGTGGCTGCTCGTAGCCCTTTTCTGGGAGGTCGCGCTAATCGCCGGACTGATACAGTTGCCTTCGGTAAGGGAGGCCTTCGGGGTTACGGTGCCGCACTTCCCGGACCTTGCCCCCGTGGTCGGCCTCGGCGTCGCGGTCGTCGCGGTCATGGAGATTACGAAGCTGGTCCTTCGAAAACGGGCGGAGACTTAATCCTCCAGGTCTTCCGCCGCCGGCTCGGCGGCGGGCAGGGCCCTTCCGCCGGAAGAGGTTTTTCTGAGGGCGATGAGGACTATTCCCGCCGCAAGGAGAATCAGCGTTCCAGCAATCGCCGTCAGCAGCATGTTTCCCGAGGGGAGGTATTTCGATTTGAGGAGGTAGGCCAGCGAGGCCACGGTGGTCACAATCATGAAGGCCGCCGGGATCAGCGCGAATAGGGCGTTCTTTCCCCTTTTCAATAGCCACACCGACACCGTTATCAGCGCCAGGGCCGCAAGGAGCTGGTTCGAGGAGCCGAAGACGGGCCACAGGGCCAGGAAGGCCTGCTTGTAGGCGAAGGCGAACATGAGCGCCACAGAGAGCCCGGCGTTGAAGAGATACGACCGGAGCACGGCGGGCGGTTCCTTGAGGAGTATCCTCCAGAGCTCCTCGAACAGATACCTGTTGAGCCTGACCGCCGTGTCGAGCGTGGTCACGAGGAAGCCCTCGACGAGGAGTATCCCGAATATCGTCCCCCCGTAGGCGGGTATGGGGGTGTTGTCCCCGAGCAGGCGCCCCATGCCCAGGGAGAAGGCCAGCACCGGGTTCGAGCGGCCCTCCTCGGGGAAGACCAGCCCCAGGTAGTCCGAGAAGTCGAGCGCCGAGGCGAGGGTCAGGAGCACGACCACCGCCAGGAGGCCCTCGAGGAGCATCCCGCCGAAGCCTATCCTCTTTGCGTGGGACTCGCAGGCGATCTGCTTGGAGGTGGTCCCGCTGGAGATGAGGCAGTGGAAGCCCGATATCGCCCCGCAGGCGATGGTGATGAACATGACGGGCCATATGGGGCCGAGCTTCTGGGCGCCTATCGCCGCGCTGGTGGCCGGGAACTGCACTTCCATCCCCGAAAGCCCCCCGGCGATAAGGCCCACGGAGAGGGCGGCTATTCCGCCGTAGAGCACGAAGGAATTTATGAAGTCCCTGGGCTGAAGCACCACCCACACGGGAAGTCCCGCGGCTACCA
>JASFVA010000106.1:0-5810 GCA_050050055.1 Nitrospirota bacterium | reverse complement strand
CAAATGCGGACCTTCGGGCCGGGCCGGGGAGGCGCGCGGCGCGGCGTGGATTGGGGCGCTATTTATCTCCTTGAAAAGCGGGCATAAAAAAACTATTCTATCTATTAGCTCAATTCTGTTAGCTCAAGTATCTGTTGGAGGTGCCGATGCGTTTTTCCAGGATGTTCATACCCACTCTCAGGCAGGACCCTCACGATGTCGAGGCCGTGAGCCACAGGCTCCTCTTGAGGGCCGGCTACACAAGACAGCTCGCCTCCGGTCTCTACATATTCCTCCCCCTGGGCTGGAGGGTGATACAGCGGATAAACAGGGTGCTCAAGGAGGAGATGGACTCCATCGGGGCCCAGGAGCTCTCGATGCCCGTACTCCACCCCGCCGAGGTCTGGCAGCAGACCGGAAGGTGGCAGGAGATCGGCGACGAGATGTTCAGGCTCAAGGACAGGGGCGGCCACGACATGTGCCTCGGCATGACCCACGAGGAGATAATGACCTGGCTCGCCGCGGCCGAGATACGCTCCTACAGGGACCTCCCGCAGGTTTGGTACCAGATACAGACCAAGCTCAGGGACGAGGCCCGGCCAAAGAGCGGCATCCTCCGCACGCGGGAGTTCATCATGAAGGACAGCTACAGCTTCGACGCCGACGACGAAGGCCTCGACAGGAACTACAGGCTCCACGAGGAGTGCTACCACAGGATATTCGCCCGCTGCGGGCTGAATTTCCACCAGGTGGAATCCGACCCGGGGATGATGGGCGGCGCGGAGGCCCACGAGTTCATGGCCCCCAGCGAGGTGGGCGAGGACGTGGTGATACTGTGCGGCTCCTGCGGCTATGCCGCAAACGTCGAGCTCGCCCTGTCGCGTTCGCCGAAGGCCGAGCCCCGCGAATGGGGTTTCGAGGAAGTCCACACCCCCGGGAAGAGGACCGTGGAGGAAGTGTCGGAGTTCATGGGCATAGAGCCCCGGTATTTCATAAAGAGCCTCCTTCTCATGACCGAATCGGGACCCGTGCTGGCCCTCGTGAGGGGCGACCAGGAGCTCCATGAGAAGAAGGCCCTGAAGCTCCTCGGACCCTTCAGGGCGGCTCTCAAGGAAGAGGTCGTGGAGGCGCTTGGGGTGGAGGCCGGCTTCATAGGTCCCCAGGGCCACAAGGTGAGGATAGTGGCGGACCCGGACCTCAGGGAGGGCACTTTCACAAGCGGGGCCAACAAGACCGATTACCACGTGAAAGGCCTAAGGGCAGGCGAGCATTTCGAGGCCCAGTGGCACGACCTCCACGTCGCGGAGGAAGGCCACCTTTGCGCCAGTTGCGGCGCCGCCCTCGGGGCGGAAAACTGCATAGAGATAGGCAACATCTTCAAGCTCGGCACAAAGTACTCCGTCCCCCTCAAGGCCGATTATCTCGACGAGGCGGGCGACGAAAAGCCGATAATAATGGGAAGCTACGGCATAGGGCCGGCCCGCATTGCGGCGGCGGCCGTGGAGCAGTCGCACGACGGCGACGGCATAATATGGCCGGAGGCCATAGCGCCCTTCGACGTCCACATCATTCCCCTTAACATGGGAGACGAAAACACCGCCAGGGTGGCCGAGGAGCTTTACGAGGCCCTGGGCGCGGCGGGCCGCGAGGTGCTCCTGGACGACAGGGACGAGCGCGCCGGAGTGAAGTTCAAGGACGCCGACCTCATAGGCGTCCCCAAGCAGGTCGTCATCGGCGGACGGGGCCTCAAGGAGGGAGCAGTGGAAGTAAAGGACAGGCGCACCAAGGAGACCCGCAAGGCAAAGCCCGAGGACGTGCTGAAGGCCATCAGGGAATGGAACGGGTAGACCACATCGTTCGCGGGGACTTCGTGGTCCCCATGGAGGGCGACGGCGAAGTCATCCCCGACGGCGCCGTGGCGGTCCGGGGGCCGAAAATCTTCGCCGTAGGCCCCTATGCCGAGATATCCTCGAATTACTTCTCCGACAGCGTGGTCGAGGGCTCGGGCAGGGTGGTCCTGCCGGGCTTCGTCAACACCCACACCCACGCGGCCATGGTCTTCATGCGGGGGATGGCGGACGACCTCCCCCTTAAGGTGTGGCTGGAGGAATACGTATGGCCCGCGGAGAACAGGTGGCTCGGGGAAGAGTACATAAAAGACGCCGTGGAACTCGCCGTGGGCGAGATGCTCAAGGCGGGGATCACCACCTTCAACGACATGTACTTCTTCGAATACGCGGCAGCGGAGGTCGCCAGGCGAATGGGAGCCAGGGCCATGCTGGGGGCGGGCATTATCGACTTTCCGACGAAGACCACTCAGGGCGCGGACGACTGCCTGGCAAAGGCCGAGAGGTTCATCGATAGGTGGAACGACGACGATCTCGTGTATCCGGCCGTGGCCCCTCATGCCGCATACTCCTGCAGCCCCGACACTCTCAGGAAATCCAGGGCCCTGGCGGAGAAGCACGGAGTGCACATCCATACCCATGCCGCCGAGACCGAGTGGGAGGTCGAGGAGGTCAGGAGGAAATACGGCAAGACGCCCGTGGCCTTCCTCGAGGAGCAGGGCCTTCTTGGCGAAGACGTCCTCGCCGCGCACTGCGTGTGGGTCACCGACGAGGAGATAGAGACGCTCGCAAGGAGAAGGGTGGGGGTGTCCCACTGCGTGGAGAGCAACCTCAAGCTCGCCTCGGGCATCGCCCCGGTGACCAAGATGCTGAAGCGCGGGGTGAGGGTCGGCCTGGGCACCGACGGGGCGGCGAGCAACAACGACCTCAACATAATGGGCGAGATGGCTACGGCGGCGAAACTCCACAAGGCCGTTTCCGGCGACCCCACCGCCCTGAAGGCGAGAGAGGCCCTCATGATGGCGACAAGGTGGGGGGCCGAGGCCCTGGGGATGGGCTCCCTGGTCGGAAGCCTCCAGGCGGGCAAGGCCGCCGACATAATAACCGTGGATATGAGAAAGCTCCACCTGAGCCCGCAGTACAACGTGTTTTCGCACCTTGTCTATGCCGCCCGCGCTTCGGACATTGACACCGTGGTCGTAAATGGTAGGATTGTCGTATCCGGCGGCAGGCTCCTGAGCGCCGACGAGGACGAAATACTCCGGAAGGCGATGCGCTGGGGCGAGAAGATCAGGGCCGTGGAATGCGGCCGCCCGAGGAACTGCTGACCGAGGAGCTGCTGACTGAATATTCCCGGAGGTGCGCAGCATGTATCTTTATCTTGTACGACATGGAGAAGCGGACCCTGGCGACCCGATGAAGCCCCTCTCGAGCCATGGGAGGAGGGAGGTGGAAAGGACCGCTTCCTACCTTTCCTCGCTGGAGGTCCATTCGATTTTTCACAGCTCCAAGCTCCGCGCGGCCCAGACCGCCGAGGTATTCACGGAGTACGTAAAGCCCGCCGAGGGGCCCGCGGAAAAGGACGGCCTTGCCCCCCTGGACGACCCGAAGATATGGGCGGACCGCCTCGATGTCGTCGTCGACGCGACAATGCTCGTGGGGCACCTGCCGCACATGTCCCGCCTCGCTTCCTCGCTGATAACGGGCGACCCCGACAGGGCGGCCTTCGATTTCGGCCCGGCCTCCGTTGTCTGCCTCCGCCGCCGCGACGACGGACGGTGGGCTGTGCAGTGGATGCTCGGGCCGGACTTGGTGAGGTAAAATGGCAAATCTCGACAGGCCGGAGGGGCCATGTTAAAAATTGACATACCGGGATACGGCAGGCTCGAGCTCGAGCACTACGTGACGGACTTCTCCGGCACGCTTTCGGAGGAGGGGAGGCTGGTGCCCGGCGTGCGGGAGAAGCTGAACGAGCTTTCCGGCTCCCTCGCCGTGCACGTGCTAACCTCGGACACCTTCGGCAGGGCGCTCAAGGAACTGGAGGGCATCGCCTGCACCCCCCATGTGCTAGGCGGCGAGGGGCATACCGGACAGAAGAGGGCTTATGTCGAGAAACTGGGGGCAGACAGGGTGGTCTCTGCGGGAAACGGCAACAACGACGTGGAAATGCTCAGGGCCTCCGGGCTCGGCATAGCCGTGTGTCTCGCGGAGGGATGCTCCACCGGCGCCGTAGGGGCCGCCGACATACTGGTTACGAGCGCCGTGGACGCAATCGACCTTCTGCTTGACACGAGGCGGCTGATAGCCACCCTCCGCAGGTAGAGGGCCATCAGCCGACCAGGTGCTCGAGCAGTATCTTTAGCCCGATGCCTATCAGTATCAGCCCCCCGAGGGCCTCGGCCTTCTTTTCGAAGAAGTGGCCGAACCTGTCGCCGATGTATATCCCGGCGTACGAAAGCGCGAAAGTGACCACGCCGATAATCAGTGCCGGCCCGACCACGGGCACCTTGATTACGCTGAGCGTTAGCCCCACGGCAAGGGCGTCGATGCTCGTGGCCACGGAAAGCACAAGAAGTACGGAGATGCTCATGGGGTCCCTCGGATTTTCCGCCTCCTCGAGCCTGAAGGACTCGTAGAGCATCTTCCCCCCGATCGCACCGAGCAGCCCGAAGGCCAGCCAGTGGTCGAAGGCCTCTATGGCACTTCTGAACCCCAGCCCGAGCAGCCATCCGGCCACGGGCATGAGAGCCTGGAAGAAGCCGAAAAACAGTGCAATCCGAACGGCATGGCGGACCCTGAGCCTGGTTATGGCTATGCCGCTTGCCACCGATACGGCAAAGGCGTCCATGGCAAGCCCCACCGAAAGGAAGAAGATTACGGGCAGGTCAAGGCCGCCGCCTTCAAATACATGCATGGTAGAGATTGTGCCAGAAATGCCACTCGAATTGGTAGCGGGGCATTAAGAGCGCCCTTCGCCGAGGAAGCGCTCCCTTATGATTCTCTCCATGCGGGGAGCTATGACGAGGTCGAAGACGTGTCCCTTGCTGGGGAATATGTTTTCGGAGACCTTTCTGAGGTCCGCCACCACGTTCCAGGCCTCGGCGAGGTTCATGCGCTCGACATAAAGCCTCTGCGCCGTAAGGTCGGTGAGGAACCTGAAGAGCTTTATCCTTCTGTTTTCGTCTCTCAGGCCGGCGGGTTCGTTATGGTGCACGGGGACCATGTGTAATTTTATCAGATTCGCCCCTGCGGGAGTACAGTGGCCCCCGAGCATATGGAGGACATGGGCGGCGCTAATGATATACAATTGATGAGGTCATACTGGAGGTGCAATGCATGCCTCAAGCCGAGGTCATAAAGGAATCCGGACAAGCCGAGACTTTCGACAGAAAGAAGATACTCCGTTCCATTCTCAACTCCGGGGTCCCCAGCAAGGAGGCCGAGGACATAATCGAGAGGGCCGTCAGGGAGCTGACGCCGCCCCTGACCACCCGCAAGATATTCAGGGCCGTCAAGAAGAACCTCCGCCGCTTCGACACGGTTTGCACCATGAAATACTCGCTGAAGCAGGCCATCTACGACCTCGGCCCCACGGGCTACCCCTTCGAGAGGTACATCGCCAAGGTTCTGGAGAGGGAGGGTTACAGGGTGGGCGTCGGCTCCTTCGTAGAAGGCAAGTGCGTGCGCCACGAGGTGGACGTTATAGCCAGGAAGGACACCCACGTCTATTTCGTGGAGTGCAAGTTCCACAAAAGGAGAAAGACCACCTCGGACGTCAAGACGGCACTCTACGTGCAGGCCAGGTTCCAGGATATCGACTCGGCCCATAGGGCGAACCGCGCGAAGTTCGCCCGGAGAGGGATGCTCGTCACGAACACCCGGTTCACCTCGGAGGCAGTCAAATACGCCGACTGCATGGGCCTCAGGATGCTTGGATGGAAGCACCCCAAGGGTCAGAGCCTCGAGAAGATGATAGAGGGGGGC
>JASFVA010000105.1:0-5821 GCA_050050055.1 Nitrospirota bacterium | reverse complement strand
CCTTAAGGGCAGCCACGGACGTGCCGTTTGAGTTATAGACCTTTCTTACCGAATGAAGCTCTACGAGCATTTATGGCTACCTCGATCCGTTTCTCATTTAGATGTACCTCAGGGCCTCTATGGGCTCGAGCTTCGAGGCCTTGAGGGCGGGATAGATGCTGGAGAGCATCCCCACCGCCAGGGCCAGCGTGGGCGCCAGGGCGAGCATCCGCGGGTCGAAGGCCAGGGCCTTCGCCCCCGTGAGCTGCGGGGCCAGGAAAGTCACCGAAAGGCTCCCCAGGGCCCATCCGAGCACCCCCGCCGCGAGGCTCACCACGAAGGCCTCGATGAGTATGACCTTGACGATGTGGGTCTTCCGGAACCCTATCGCCCTGAGCACGCCTATCTCCCTGGTCCTCTCGTTCACCGACGAGAGCATGGAGACGAACACTATCAGGGAGCCTATCAGGAGCACCACCGCCGAGACGGCCATCGTGAACCTCATGACCTGCCCCACGGTCTGCATCTTCAGGGTCATGGCCTGCCTTACGGCGGAGACCTTGGCGTGGGGGAGCTTGCCGCTTATCTGGGCCACGATGTCGTCGATGGGGCAGTCGCTGCAGAGGGCGCTGACCTCTATCATGCTCACCCTGCCGTCCTTGCCCAGGAGGCGCTGGGCCTCGCCCAGGTCCATGAACACGGCGAAGTCGTCCTGCGAGGCGTTCTCCTCGAGCACGCCCGCCACGGTGTATTCCTTGCCTCCCAAGGCCAGCTCTCCGCCGGGGCTTGCGCCCAGGGTCCTGGCCACGGAGGCCCCGAGCACCACGTCCCCCGGCCCCTTGGCCGGGGACTCCATGAACCCCGGCAAGTGGCTCGTCACGCCCTGGAGGCGCCACCAGCGCTTTATCTTGAACTCCGCGGGGAAGTCCACGCCCACCAGCATGAGCGAGCGGTCGCCCTCGCGAAGGGCCCCTATGACCTTGGGGGCCACGGCGCTGATGTTCCGCCTGTTCTCTATGGTTGTGATGAGGGAGACGTCCTCGGCCCTGAGCTCCTCGAGGTCGTAGGAGGCGCTGGTCACGCCCACGCCCCCGTAGCTAAGGGAGATGTTCTCGGCCCTGGGGGTCACGACGATGTTCGCGCCGTACTGGTCGAGCTTGCGCTCTATGTCCTCCTGCATCTGGAGGGTAATGCCTATCATGGCCACGACCATGGCCACGCCTATGGTGAGGCCCGCGGCGAGGAGCACGGCCTTGCCCTTCCTGCGGCGCAGGTTGCCCAGCGAGATGTTGGCCAGTTTCATTAGAAGTAGAACGCTCCGCCTTCGATGTCGGAAGCGTCGAGGACCAGGTAGTCGCCCTCCACCTGCCTTTCGAGCGGCGCGGGGTTGCAGCCGCCCTTGAGGACGTTTATCTTAACCGAGGGGAACTGCTGGCCGCAGTTGTTGCAGACCATGAGGTCCCCCTCCTGGCGGTAGCCCTTCTTTTCGCGGTAGCATACGTCGCAGGCGTCGAAGGCGGCCCTGATGACGCCGTCGGAGCTGCGGAGGACGAAGAAATTAACGTCCTTCCGGGCTCCCTTGAAGGTGTAGAAGTGGGCATGTCCGTCGTTAACCTCCGAGACTGGGAGCTTCACCACTCCCGCCTGGGCGCTTACGGGCGCGAAGGTGTTCGACCCACCGCCCCCGAATATGATAAAGCCCACAAGGGCAGCCGCGGCGAGGGCGACGGCGATACCCGCGAATGTGGATTTCGAGGAGCCCTTGCTCTTTGAGCCCGAGACCACCGCCTCCCGCTTTTCCTCCTTCTTGTGTGCCTGGAAATCATTCTGTTTTACGTTCTGTTTCTTACGCTTCTTGCTCATCCTGCCTCCTTAGTATATGGACCGGATCCTTCCCGTCCTTCTGTCGAAGATTATCCTGTCTATGAGCATCCCGTGGCGGTAAACGTCCACCTTCATGAACCTTCCCACGCCCTGGACGTTGCCGATGGTGCAGCCCTTCTTGGCGAAGTAGGACCTCATGGCCGACACGGCCTTTCCGTGGCCCACGGGCTTGCGGCCGACCCCGTAGAGGGTGCACCTGGGGCAGAAATCGCCGTAGGGCGTGACTCCCTTCCTTATTGCCTTTCTGGGATGGGGCCTTTCCGGGTGGGGGCTTTGGGCGCCCGTGTCCCCGGCGCCTTCGTCCGCCCGCATATGCTGGACTTCCCGCATATGCCCGCCGCCCCGCATATGCCCGTCGCCGTCAAAGGCGAGGGCCGCGGGGGAAAGCGGAAGCACGACCGCCGCCGTCAGGAGTGTCGCTATGATAAGTGCCTTTTTCATCTTAAAAAATACTAACATTCAATTTTGAAGAAATAATGAATCCCTTGGCCGCGAATACCGTTGATTTTCAAAGCCTTAAAACCCTTTCCCCGCGGGATTTTTAAAGGAGGGGTCCTGGGACCCCTCCTTTAAATTACCCTGGGGGTTTTTCTCCCGGCTTACCAGCCGCGGGGGCCGTTGCAGTAGCCCGGGCCGTATCCCGCGCGGGGACCGTGGCCGTAGCCCTTGCCGGGGCCGCGCTTGAAGCCGCCCTTTTCGGTAAGCTCGCCATAGAGCTTGTCGAGGTCCTGCTGGGCAGCCTCGGCCTTTTCCCTGTCGCCGAGCCTGTAGGCCTCGCGGAGCTCGAAGCGCTTCTCGTGGAGCTGGCGCCTGAGGTCGTAGGTCTCCTCGAGGAACTTCTGGGAGTCCTCGTCGGAGTAGCCGGGGCCCCACATCATGCCGGGGCCTCCGCCCCACATGTGGCCTCCGTAGCCCGCGCCCTGGCCGGAGCCCCAGCCGTGGGCGAAGGCCGTGGTGCCGGCCGCCAGAAGAGCAACGATGCCGATTGCGATTATCACCTTCTTCATTCTGTCTCACCTCCTTTCAATTCATCCGGCCTCTGCCGGTCTCGATGCTTCTAATCTACTCGAACACTTTGAAGAACGTGTAAAGAAAGTATGAAAAGTCTGTGAAGGGCCTCCGCCGTTGCAGCTGCCATATAAAGTACGCCGGGGGCTCCGGGGAATTTCGGGGGAAGTTCAAGGCGCGGCGCGAAAGGGGAGACGAAGATGCTCCTTCCGAAGCTAAAGGCCCGCACGGACGCGGGAACCGTGGAATGCGCCCGGACGTCTTATCGAATTAGCGCCGTGGGGATGACCGATGGGCTCTCATTCGGAGCAGCCCTTGAAGCCCGGGCAGGCCTCGTGGCCGTAGCAGGCGGCGCGGCGGAGCTTGCACTCGGCGTTGGAGCAGATGGTCCTCCTCGGCACCCCCGATTCCCCCGGTTCTTTTGCCACGCGGCGGGGGGCCGGGGCGGGGCGTCCGGCGCGGGCCGCCGAGTCGTTGCCTCTTTGTGAACGCTTCTTCCTTTTCTCCGTCGGCCTTGCGGCCTTCTTTTTCGCCTGCTTCTTTTTCGGCATGGGGCGGGCGGCTATTCCTTCCTCACGACCACGAGGTTCCTCCTGGCCCCGGAGACGGGGAGTTCCATGGGGACCACCTCGCACGGGAGGGCCGAGCCCTCGACCTCCTCTTTCGCCTTCGGGCCCTTGTTAAGGACGAAGACCCCTCCCTCCCTTAATATATGCGACGCCTTCCGGGCGAAGTCCTCCACGCTATAGAGCGCCCTGGTCAGGGCGGCGTCCACGGCGAGGCCCCCGACGTCCTCGACCCTGGACTCAATCACCTCGAGACCGTCCAGTCTGAGAGTCCTTTGCATGTGCCTGAGAAAAGAGCACTTCTTCGCCGAGCTCTCGATCAGGTAGACCTTGAGATCCGGCCTCATTATCTTTATGGGAAGCCCGGGGAAGCCCGCCCCGCTTCCCACGTCGGCCACCGCCCCGGTGCCGGCCGGGAGGACCCTGAGGTAGAGGCAGGAATCCACGAAGTGCTTTACCACTATGTCCTCCTCGGACCTGAGGGAAGTGAGGCTCATGGCCCTCTGCCAGCGTTTGAGCTCCCGGAGGTAGGCCATGAACTTCTCCGCCTGCTCCGCCGAGGGCCCGAGGCCGAGCTCCCGGAGGCCCTTTGCCAGGAGCTCATCGGGCTTCAAGGCTTCCGCGCTTTACGGTGAGCATGATTAGGGTGAGGGCGGCGGGGGTGACGCCGGGTATGCGGCCCGCCTGTCCGAGGTTTTCGGGCCTCACCTCCCGGAGCTTCGAGAGCACCTCCATCGAAAGCCCCTTTAGGCCCCCGTAGTCGAAGTCCGGCGGTATCTTCATCGCCTCGGAGCGCCTGAGCTTCGCCGCAGCGTCCTCCTGGCGCCGGATGTAGCCGGCGTATTTCGTCTCTATCTCCACCTGGGCCTTGACCTCCTCGGCCAGGGGGCTCCCGGGTGGCGAGAGGCTCTCTATGAGGGCGTAGTCCACCTCGGGGCGGCGAAGAAGCTGCTCGAGCGTCACGGACTCCGCCGCGGGCGAGCCGCCCGCCCCGAGGAGGGCGGCGTTGACCGCCCCGGCCCCCAGGCGCGTGCCCGCGAGGCGCCTGAGCTCGGAGGCGATGGCCTCCTCCTTCTTCTTGAACTCCGCGTATTCCCCGGCTCCCACGAGGCCGAGGGCGAAGCCCCTTTCGCGGAGCCTGAGGTCGGCGTTGTCGTGCCTGAGGAGGAGCCTGTATTCGGCCCTGGAGGTGAACATCCTGTAGGGCTCCTCGGTGCCCTTGGTGACGAGGTCGTCCACGAGCACCCCGGCGTAGGCCTCGTGCCTGCCGAGCACCAGGGGCTCCCTCTCGAGGACAGCCATCGAGGCGTTTACGCCGGCCACGAGCCCCTGGGCCGCGGCCTCCTCGTATCCGGAGGTGCCGTTTATCTGTCCCGCCAGGTAGAGGCCCCGGACCTTCTTCGTCTCCAGGGTATGCCTGAGCTGGGTGGGCAGGACGTAGTCGTACTCGACGGCGTAGCCCGGCCGCATGATCTCCGCTTCCTCCAGGGCCGGGATGCTCCGCACTATCTCGGCCTGGACGTCGTAGGGAAGCGACGTGGATATGCCGTTTGCGTAGTATTCCCTGGTGTCGAGCCCCTCGGGCTCCAGGAACACCTGGTGGCGCTGGCGGTGCGAAAACCTCACCACCTTGTCCTCTATGGAGGGGCAGTAGCGGGGGCCGGTGCCGCGGATTCTTCCGCTATAGAGGGGCGAGCGGTCCAGGTTGGAGGTTATTATCTCGTGGGTCTTGGGGTTGGTGTAGGTGACGTAGCACGGGAGCTGGGGGTTCGTTATCCGCTCGGTGGAGTAGGAAAACGGCGGAGGGGGGTCGTCGCCCCACTGGGCCTCGGCGCGAGAGAAGTCTATGGTGTCGGCGTCGAGCCTGGGCGGCGTGCCGGTCTTAAGGCGCCCCATCCGAAACCCCAGTTCCCGGAGCGATTCCGAAAGGCCCACCGAGGGGAAGTCCCCGGCCCTTCCGGCGGGCATGTTCTCCAATCCCACGTGCATGAGCCCCTTCAGGAAGGTGCCCGTGGTCACTACCACGGCCCGGGCGGCGATGAAAACGCCGATGGCCGTCTGCGCCCCCTTTACGCTTCCGCCCTCGACCACGAGGCTCTCCACGGCGGCCTGTTTTACGTCAAGCCCCGGCTGGGCCTCCAGGGCCCGCCTCACGGCGGCCCTGTAGAGCGCCCTGTCGGCCTGGGCCCTCAAGCTCCAGACGGCCGGGCCCTTCGAGCGGTTCAGGACCCTGGACTGTATGCCCGCCGCGTCGGCGGCCCTGGCCATCTCCCCGCCCAGGGCGTCCACCTCCCTCACCAGGTGCCCCTTTGCCAGGCCGCCTATGGCGGGGTTGCAGGACATCTGCCCCACGGTGTCGAGGTTCATCGTCAGGAGGCACACCC
>JASFVA010000104.1:0-5823 GCA_050050055.1 Nitrospirota bacterium | reverse complement strand
TTTTCGAGGTCCGAGGCGGTCCTCTGCTGGAACTGGGTTATCTTCACGTAGCCGATGTCCTCCTCCAGGACCTTCGACTTCACGCTCTTAATCTTGATGATGTCCCTCGTTATGGTGAAGTCCCGGGGCTTCTCCCACCCCTCCCTGATGACGGAGATGGTGATGTCGGTGCCCTTGGGGCCCCGCATCTTCGAGACGGCGTCGTGGATGGTCATGTCCTTGGTGGACTCCCCCTCTATCATTACTATCTTGTCCGACGCCTTGAGGCCCGCCCGCCAGGCGGGGGTGTCCTCTATGGGGGCGATTATCGTGAGGATGCCGTCCCTGATGGATATCTGGATGCCCAGGCCCCCGAACTCGCCCCTGGTGTCCACCTGCATCTCCTTGTAATCATCGGGGCTCATGAAGGTGGAATGGGGGTCCAGGGAGCTCACCATGCCCTTTATGGCGCTGTAGATCAGCTCCTTGGCGTCCGTCTCCTCGACGTAGTTTCGCTCCACCACCGAGATGACCTCGGTGAAGACCCTGAGCTTTTCGTACCTCTCGTCGTCGGCGCTGACCGAGGGGACCGACATCCTGCCGACGAACACGACGCCCGCGGACACCATGAGCACCAGGGCCACGGCGAGAAACCTTCTTTTGTTGACTATACCGCCTATTTTCCTTTTCATATCACTTTTTCTCCAGCCATTGGACGGGGTTAAGGGGCTTTCCCTTGTATCTTATCTCGAAGTACAGGGAAGTCGCGTCGGTGACGCTCGACCGGCCCACCCTGCCGATATCCACTCTCTGTCTTATTATATCGCCTTCCTTCAAAAAAATCTCCGAGAGGTTGGCGTAGAGGCTGTGGTAGCCGCCCCCGTGGTTGACTATCACGAGCTGCCCGTAGCCCTTGAACCAGTTGGCGAATTCCACCCGCCCGCCGTGGACGGCCCGGGCGCTGGAGCCGGCGCGGGCCGAGATGTAGATGCCGTTTCGGAAGACCGGGGTATGGAAGTTCGGGTCCTTCTGGGCCCCGTAGGGAAGGGCCACTCTGCCCTCCACCGGCCAGGGGAGGCTGCCCCTCATCTTCTGGAACCCCTTGGAGGCGAACCGCTTCCGCCGCTCCTGCTCCTCTATCATCTTCTGGAGCTTCCCGGAGGCCTCGTTGAGGTCCCGGAGCATCTTTTCGTAGGCCTCCTTCTTCTTCCTCACCGAGGCCAGGATGAGCCGCTTCTTCTGGCTCTCCCTGGCCAGCTCTTCCTCCGCCCTGCCTATCTCCGCCTCCTCGGAGGCCAGCCTCTCCCTGAGGGCCTCGAGCTCGGCCTCCTTCGCGTCCAGGGACGCCAGGGTCTCCCTGTGCTCCTCGATTATTGCGCGCTCGTATCCGGCCAACTCCTCCAGGTAGCGCCAGGTCCTCATGAGGCCGGCGGCGTCCTCCGAGGCGGCCAGGGCCACCAGGACGTCGCCGTGCTTGCCGTAGCGCTGCATCGCCCGGAGCTTTCTGGACATCCACCGCCTGTGCCTCTCGAGCTTTTCCCTGAGGGCCGATATCTCGGCCGTCACCCCGTTTATCTCCTTTTCGGTCTTGTTGAGCCTGGCCCTGTAGGACTTCAGCTCCCGGCGGGTCTTGTTGAGCCTCCTGTTGGTCTCGTCCAGGGCGCTCAGGGTGGCGTCCTCCACCTTTATGGTGCGCTTGAGCTTTTCCTCCTGGTCCTTTATCTGCATCTGGATGGCCCTGTAGCGCTTCTTGCTGCTTTTGAGGTCGTCGGCCGCCGCGGGACCGGCCCACGCGAGCAAAAGGGCGGCCAGCGCCAGGGCCAGGGGGGGCAAACTCTTTAATGCGCTCGAAAAGGACATCGAAACCCTTAGAACTTTATTCTGCCTATGGCGATGAAAGAACCTATCAGCCCCAGGCCGAACCCGGCCGCGGGGAGCCCGTAGAGGACCTCCAGGGGCATGCTCAGGGAGCCCAGCAGGGGAAGGGAGGCCTCGAGCCTGGCGTAGGCCGCCACCGCCACGGCCCCCACGGCTGCGGCGCCCAGTAGCCCCCCGCCGAGGCCTATGAGCGAGCCCTCGATCAGGAAGGGGGCCCTGATGAAGCCCCTCGTGGCCCCAAGGAGCGTCAGTGTTTCCACCTCTTCCTTCTTCCTGTAGAACAGTATCTTCACGGTGGTGTAGCAGACGAACACCAGCGCGGCGGACAGCGCGGTCACGAGGAGGCCCCCGATGATCTTCACGCCCCTCCTGGCGCCCTCTATCACCTCGAGGAGCTTTCTCCCGTACTCCACGTCCTCCACGCCCTCGAGGCCCCGTATCGTTTCCGCCAGGGCCTCCACCGACTCGTCGGCCACCGAGTTCCTGTCCAGGCTCACGTTGAGCGAGGCCGGAAGCGGGTTTTCCTCCAGCCCCTCCAGGATGAAGCTGGCGTCCGACATCGCCGCCCCGAGCTCGGCGAGGGCCTCGTCCTTGGAGGTGTACTCCACGCCCTTGACGCCTGGGCGGCCCCTTATCTCGCCCGAGATGTGCTGCACCTCGTCGGCCGAGAGGCCGTCGTCCAGGTAGACCGTTATCGAAAACCTCTCGGGCAGCCTTCCGGCGGCGCCCTCGATGTTGTAGACGACGAGCACGGCAAGGGCTATGAGGAAAAGCCCCGTGGCTATGCTGAGAGTGGATATGAAGTTGATCCACTTTTCCCTCCAGAGGCCGGCCGCGGCGGATTTCAAGTGGTAGCCCATCACTGGAAAAGCTCCTCCCTGATAGTGCCCCCGTCGAGGCGGAAGACGAAATTGCCCGTATTCTTTAGAAGCTCCCTGTTGTGGGTGGCCACGACCACCGTGGTGCCCCTGGAGTTTATCTCCCTGAAGACCCGCATTATTCCCGCGGAGGTGTCGGGGTCGAGGTTTCCCGTGGGCTCGTCGGCCAGAAGCACCGAGGGCTCGCCCGCTATGGCCCGGGCGATGACGACCCTCTGCTGCTCCCCCCCCGACAGGGCCCTGGGGTAGGCGTCGGACTTGTGCCTGAGGCCCACCAGCTTGAGCGTCTCGTGCACCACGGGCTTTATGTCGGACTCGTGCATGCCCCTGATTCTCAGGGCCAGGGCTACGTTGTCGAAGACGGTCCGGGGAAGCAGCCTGAAATCCTGGAATACCACGCCTATCTTCCTTCTCAGCCACGGCACCCGGGAGTTGTTTACGGTGCTTGTGTCGACGCCGTCGAAATAGATGCTCCCGGAGTCGGGCCTCTCGGCCATGTAAATGAGCTTGAGGAGGGTGCTCTTCCCCGCCCCGCTGGGGCCCGTGAGGAAACAGATCTCTCCCTTTCCCATGGAAAACGACACGTCCCGCAGGGCCACGTTGGGGCCGTAGTTCTTCGTGACGTCGTCGAAGCTTATCATTATGTTGTCCGCTGGAGGAGGCATCTCATCCCGGGTTTTCCGTTTTTTCTTCTTGCCGCAGGTGCATCCCCGCCAGGACTTCCCTTATCATGCCTATGTGCTGCTTCCTCATCTTGTCGGCGACCTGCTCCTTCCAGCCTTCGATGCTCATCATCTCGGCGTAACTGAAGCTCCTTCTGGAGAGTATGGTGCCGTCGAGGTACAGGAGTGTCGTCACCGTGGGGGCCTGTTCGCCGCTGTCTTCTGTCTGAACGTGGTATGTCTTGCCCCTGAAGGGGACGTTTGTGTTGAAGCCCGTGAGCATCAGATAATATTATATACACTGGGGCTCGGAAAATGAAAGTTGCCGGAAAGCGTTTATCGAGGCCGGGAAGGGGCTCCAAACTCCCCCGGCGAGGAGGCAGGGACTAAGTGGCGGACATACTGAGGATATCTGCCGCGTTCCTCCTCATAGTCGTCCTCCTCAGAAGGAAGGTGAGCGTCGGGAGGGTCATGCTCCTGGGCTCGGTGTTCCTCTCCGCTGCCTACCTGATGCCGCCGAGGTCCATGCTCGGCGCGGTGTGGAAGGCCCTGGCGGACCCCGTTACCCTGGAGCTCGCCGTGGCGCTTTCGCTCATAAGGGTCTTCGAGTTGGTGCTGAGGGAGAGGGAGATACTGGGGGAGATGACCGAGGCCTCCAAGGCCCTGCTCAGGAACAGGAAGGCCGCCATGGTCTCCATGCCCCTCCTGATAGGGATGCTCCCCTCCGTCGGGGGGGCCTATTTCTCGGCCCCCATGGTGGACGAGGCCACGAAGCGCGTCGCCATGCCCCAGGAGGAGAAGGCCTTCGTCAACTACTGGTTCCGCCACCCCTGGGAGTTCGTCCTGCCCCTCTACCCGGGCATAGTGCTCGCCTCGGCCCTGACGGGCATCGAGCTGCGCACCCTCATCGCGGCCAACCTGGTGCCGGCGGCCCTGATGGCCCTGGGGGGATTCCTCCTGGCCATGCGGGGGGTCAGGGGCAGGCCCCGCCCGAGGAAGCTATCCAGGAAGGGGCTCCTGAGCTTCCTGCCCATAGCCTCGGTGCTCTTCCTCGTGGTGGCCCTTCACGTGGAGCTCTACGCCTCCTTCGCCATCGTCCTGGCCGGTCTCTTCATTTACCACAGGTACCCGGCCCGGGGCGTCGCCGCCGCCCTGAAAAGGGGCTTCTCCCTCGACGTCATAGTGCTCATCTTCGGCGTGATGCTTTTCAAGACCACCATGGAGGAGTCGGGCGCCGTGAGCGCCCTCAGCGCCTATTTCACGTCGAAGGGCATACCGCTCATGCCGATGCTCTTTATGCTGCCCTTCGTGACGGGAATACTCACGGGCATCACGGTGGGCTACGTGGGCGCGGCCTTTCCCCTTCTGATGAGCCTGGCGGGCGGGGGCTCGGCGGCCTCCATAGCCTTTGCCTTCGCCTCGGGCTTCATAGGGGTGCTCCTTTCGCCCGTCCACGTCTGCCTGGTGCTCACCAGGGAGTACTTCAAGGCCGACATGGGCGGGATATACCGAAGGACCGTCCCCGCCGGGGCCCTCGTCCTTGCCGGCGCCGCGGTGGTCTATCTGGTTATCGGATGACGCCCCATCAGGTCACCTCCGCCTTCGCCCCGGGGACGAAGGGGTTGGTCCTTATGGCCAGCGAAAACAGGTAGGGGTAGTCGCTCCTCAGGTGCTGCATGTAGTCCAGCCACTCCATGACCAGCCGCGAGTAGGCCCTCTTCACGTCGCCTCCCAGGTGGTCGACGTCGCTGTCGGGCAGGGAGGCCATGTCCTCCCTGTGGTCGAGCTCCTCGGCAAGGTGGACCACCGCCCAGAGCATGTCGGTGAAAGACACGTGCTCGAGCAGGTTGGGGTTTTCGAGGAGCCTGAGGAGAAACCCCCTCTTCCCTCTGAAAAACTCCTTCATCCTCTCCAGGTCCTCCCTGGCGGGCTTGACCTCGTAGGAGTAAACCTGGAGCCTCTCCCTCACCGCGGAGAAGTCGCCCGCCGTCCACCGGGTCGTCATCTTGAGGGCGTCGCCCACCTCCCGGAGGCCCGGGTCCACGCTGGCGAACTCCCGGAGCATCCGCGTCCCCGCCTCGGTGAAGAACACCCCGATGACCATGTTAAGCTTCTGGAGGAGGGCCCGCTTCTCCCTGATGCTCAGGAGCCTGTGGATGATAAGCGTCACCAGGAGCACCTCTATGGGGACGAAGGCTATGTCCCCCACCATGTAGATGAAGATGTGGTGGGCGTCGCGGAATATCAGGTAGTGGACAAAGTAGATGGCCGCCGAGGCCACGACCAGCGATATCCCCAGCTTCGCCTGCCAGCTCAAGACCTTTTTCATGTCGGCTCCACCCTCCGGCTCTAAAACTTCTTATGGTAGTCCCTGAGCCGGCGGGCGAAATCCCTGCCGAACTCGAAGGCGTTGTTCTCGTCCTCGG
>JASFVA010000103.1:0-5838 GCA_050050055.1 Nitrospirota bacterium | reverse complement strand
CTCTTCAAGAGGTATTTCGTCCTCGGTCTTCCATTCATGGCGGTCGAGAAATTCTACCCCCGGCTCTTTGGGGACTGCATATGCGTTTCGGAGGCGAGCAGGCAGAGGTTCGGAATTAGGCGGGCGCGGGTTATCTCAAACGGCATAAACGAGTCTCTACTCGATGCCGCGCCCGCGGACGGCGATTATATTTCTTTTGTGGGCAGGCTTCATATCCATAATAAGGGCCTCGACACCCTGGTCAAGGCCATGGCTGCCGGAGGCGGCAGCGTCGCTATCGCGGGAAGGGGCAGGGACGAGGGGAGGCTGAGGGATATGGTCGACAGGGCGGGCCTGGGCGGCAAGATAAGGCTGGCGGGCTATCTGGATGAAAACGAGAAGGCGAGACTCATCTCGGAATCGAGGATGTTTGTGCTCCCGTCGAGGTACGAGGGGCAGGGGATCGTCGTGCTCGAGGCCGCTGCCTGCGGCAAGCCCGTTATAGTGAGCGACATCCCGGAGCTCTCCTTCGCGGTGGAGGCGGGCTTCGGCATATCCTTTAAGGCCGGAGACCATAAGGACCTTGCCGAACAGATAGGCCGTCTCTGGGAGGACGAGGGTGCCCGGAGGCAAATGTCCCGGAGGGCGAGGGAGTATGCCAAAGCGTATACGTGGGAGAAGATTGCGGCCCAATATGAGGGCTTTCTGGTGGAAGCGGCCAAGGGTGCGCAATGAAGATACGCCCCGCGAACTCCGACCCTCGAGGGTGCTTTATTTTATCGAATAATCAAGTGTTCTGCGTAGCGCCGCTAAGAAGCGGGGCTCTTCAAATGCAAAGTCCGCTCCGTGGAGCGCGCGCGGGGGCGGGGGAGCATCCAGTGCGTTGACAGGCCGGAGGCCGCCGCCGGGGACCTCCTCGAAAGATTTCCCCTTCTTGCGGTGGCGGAGAAGCCCCAAGGACAGGCGTAAACGTATCGACGGCCGGGCCGTTTGAAAGACCCGGCGCCTCCCGGTGGGCCCCCTGATGATGCAACGTTCCTTTTGCCGCATTTGTGCGGGGGAATTATTCGGAAGCATAATCGCGAGGATACGCCTGATGGGTTCATTAGCATTTATTATCACATCTATAAGCTATTAATTTAAGTTGTTTTTTTGCATTAATTTATGAGATAATAAGAAAAATGACGGAGGTCCTTTATGTACACTGAAAAAAGGGCGTTTGTCCGTAGCCAGGGCGACCACGACGTCTATTACTCGCGTTGCTACTACGAGGAACCTGAGCTCATTCCGAAGTGGTCGGAGAAGATCCATACTGTGAGCGTGGACGAAAGCTCAAAGGGAATCTGCATCCTGACCGTGAGGCACCTGCCCATCGGCACGCGCCTCAAGATCAGCGCCCCGGCCTGGGAGGGGAAGAAGGAAGGCACTGTCAGGTGGTGCAAGAGCTACGGTCCTGGCCGCTTCAGGACGGGCCTTTCCATCAGGCACTATGGTTTAGCTCAGTCGGCTGCCTGACGCCTTATCCGGTAGCTGGTTGCTCTGTTCGATTCGCGACCGGTGAGGGATTTTTTGTCGTCTTCACCCGGATTCCCCGCATATCCGATTCGGCATCGATATTCCTCGAAACATCCCCTGCAAGCCCCGGAGGCCAACCTGAAACTCGTTTTGAGCTCTCCCTTGGCAATGCCGTGTGTTATACTCCGATGGAAAGAAAAGGGATGCAAGGTCAGGACAACGAAGTGAAGTTCATCGATACGCGTTGCTCGCCCTTGAAACATCCTATGCCCTCCCGGCGGTTTAGGAAATGAAACTGATGATAATGGTATAGGTCCGGAAAATGGACTATGGAGATTACAAGGCCGGGGCGTCGAGCGATTTTTTCTGGTTCAGGGGTAAGCGCGGGCTCATAAAGGTCCTGCTCGGCAAGGCGGGGGTCCGGAAGTCCAGCAGAATACTCAACGTGGGCGCAGGCACGGGAGACGACCTGTCGGTCCTTCGAGCCTTCGGAGAAGTCTTCGTCGTCGACGTTCTTTCCGAGGCCCTCGATATGGTCCCGGAGGGCGTGGCGGCCGAAAAGAAAGTGGGCGATGCGTCGGAGCTGGACTATCCGGAGGGCTTCTTTGACGTGGTTGTGGCCTTCGACCTGCTGGAGCACGTGGAGGAGGACGCCAAGGCGGTGGGGGAAATATACAGGGTCCTAAAGCCCGGCGGGAAGTTCTTATTCACGGTGCCGGCGTTCAACTTCCTCTTTAGCGAGCACGACAGGCGGCTCGGCCACTTCAGACGTTACTCGAAGAAGTCCCTGAGCCAGCTTCTCGGGGATTTCGATTCCGTTAAAATGGGATATTGGATGTCGACGCTGTTTTTCCCCCTTGCCGTGCAGAGGCTCGTGTTGAGAGGACGTCGCGGGGGTTCGTTTCCCCGGCTGCCGAAGCTCCTTGACAGAATCTTTTACGGTTTCCTCGAAACGGAGAACGCCCTGATAAGGGCCGGGCTTCCCATGCCCGTCGGAAGCACAATTTACGGGCTGTGCCTCAAGGCGTGACGATCAGCCGTAATAGCCGAGAAGCTGGTAGACCCTGATCCTCAAGAGGTCGACGAACATCTTCGCCGGATCGCTGAGTAACTTAACCCTGGAGACCGGAGAGTTGAGCCAACGCACGGGGACTTCTTTTATTTTGTAGCCCAGTCTCTTTGCCACGAAGAGGGCCTCCACGTCGAAGCTGAAGCCGTCGAGCCTGCACTTCCCGAAGACCTTCCTGGCGGCATCCCCCTTCATGAGCTTGAACCCGCACTGGGTGTCGTTTATCCCGCGCACTGCGATGGCCCTCACCATGAGGTTGAAGGCCTTGCCCATCTTCTCGCGATACCAGGGCTGCCGAAGGGCGAGTTCCGACCCCTCCATGGCCCTCGAGCCTACGGCCATATCGAAATCGCCGCGGACGAAGGGCAGGAGCTTTTCCATCTCCTCGATGGGGGTCGAGAGGTCGGCGTCGCTTATGAGGACGAGGCGCCCCCTGGAGGCGAGCACCCCTTTCCTGACGGAGTAACCCTTGCCCCTGTTCGTTTCGTTATCGAGGAGCCGTATCCCTTTCAGTTCCGAGGCGGTCTTGAGGGTCTCCTCGGCCGTGGAGTCCGAGCTTCCGTCGTCGACGACGACGATCTCATAATCCAGGGCCGATTCGCTCAGGTAAGCGTGTATCCGCCTGAGGGTCGCCGGAAGCCTCGGGGCCTCGTTGTATGCCGGAATCACTACCGATATCACTCCTCCCATGGACAGGTATTATAACAGGTCGAAATCGCCCCCCGATTCCCCTCGCGCCGGAAGGCGTGCACCGGTCGGTCCTCCCTGTGTTTGATGCTGTGAAATTGTCTGATGCCTTGAAATCCGCCAGTCCGTCGTTCGATTGACAAAGCTCAACGGCTGTTATTAGACTACCTCATAGTTCTGGCTTGTGGTGGGCAAGAGAAATCAATTCAGGCCGAAGCATCTGACTACTTTGGGTGGACCGTGGGGGTCCGCCCTTTGTTTTGGGCGCCAGGAAAGGGGCGGTAGGCCATGAACTTCGACTACAGGGTGCTTTTCGAGTCAACGCCCACGGCCATATTCGTCGTTGACAGCAATAAAAGGGTCGTGGACGCCAACACCCTCGCCCTGGACATCATGAAATATTCGCGCCGGGAGCTCATAGGCAGGGTATGCCATCAGTTCATCTGCCCGAGGCAGGAGGGCAATTGCCCGGTCTTCGACCAGGGGGAGGAAGTCTACAACATCGAGACCGAGGTCATCAGGAAAGACAAGGTGAGGATCCCGGTGCTCAAGAGCTGCACCAAGGTGGACATGGAGGGAGACTCCTTCGTCATCGAGGGCTTCATAGACATAAGCTCTTCCAGGAGGATTGAGGAGGAGAAAAAGCGGCTCCTCGAACAGCTCTACCACGCCCAGAAGATGGAATCCATAGGGGCCCTGGCCTGCGGCGTGGCGCACGAGTTCCGCAACGTCCTGACCCCCATAGTGGGCTACGCCGAGTTTCTCGAGGAGATCCTGAAGGACGGCGAGGGGCGGCAGTACCTCGACTTTATAAGAGAGTCGGCCCTCAGGGGGATCGGCGTCGCCGAAAAGATTCTCGACCATTCGCGGAAGACCCCCCTTCGTCCCGAATGGATCGACCTCCGAAGGCTGCTGGAAAACGTCGTCCACATACTCAGGAGCACGGCGCCCAAGAGCGTGAAGGTAAGCCTCGGCTACGAGGCCGGGGATAGAAAGGTCTACGCCGACAGGGGCCTGCTCGAGCAGGCCTTCATGAACCTGGCGCTCAATGCGTGCGACGCCATGCCCGAGGGGGGCACGCTGCGGTTCGAGGTGGCACGTGCCGTCGAGGGCGATTTCCCCCTGGAGTTCCAGGCTCCGCCCTCGGCGGGCGAATGCCTCAGGATATTGGTGGCCGATACCGGAACCGGAATGGACGACAAGGAAAAGGCCCACGCCTTCGACCCCTTCTTCTCCACGAAAGGGGCGAGGGGAACGGGCCTCGGGCTTTTCCTCGTAAACAATATCGTCGAAAGACACGGCGGGGCCATAACCCTCGAAAGCGAAAGGGGGCTCGGCACGACCTTCAAGATACTCCTGCCCCTGAAGCACGACTGGACGGCTTGAGGGGAGGGCGGAGCCGGGGCCCTTGCTTTCCACCCCGCAATAGCACCTTGCCATACCGCCGGCGGGCCATGGAATTAGTTTCGTGGAGGATTTACCGGTTCCGCGGCAGCCCCGGTTGCCCGGTCCCCCGGCCCCTGACGGACACCCCGCGGGGCGCCGCCACCTGGCTTTCCACCTCCATGAACTTCGATATCACGTGGAGGTTCGTGCTCAGGTGCCCGGTGACCTCCGAGGTCGTGTAGCGCGACTCCCCGTCGGCCAGGGCGAGGTAGAGGACGATCTGGTCGGCCATGTGGGGGTCCAGGCAGGAGCCCGAGCGGTGGTGGGCCAGGAACGCTGCCGCGGCCTCCTCGCCCACCACTTCGGCCCTCTTGCCGCGGGCGCCCAGGGAGGAAAACCCGCAGATGGCTCCCTCGTACCTTGCCTTGAGGAAGACGTAGGTGCCCTGGCCGAAGGCGCCGACCTCTTTCGTATCTATCTCCGGCTTGTAATCCCCCAGGCTCTCCAGCACCGCCTCCCTCTGCCTCCGGGCTATGCTAAGGGGAAGTCCGGCCACGGCCGAGACGCCCTCTATCGCCAGGAGCCCGCCCCTCCGGGTGAGGTCCACGGGCGACACCCGGGGGCAAGGCTCCACGCTCACCAGGACCCTGCCCCCGCCCCTGGGATAAAAACCGTAGGATTCTATTTCCGCCGTAAGAGAAAGGCCTATCCGTCTGAGGAGGGGTACGAACACTTCGCTCAGGTAGTCGAAGGTCGGGCAGAAGGGGACGTGCGTGCCGCCCCTTACGGCGACCGTAGATGCCCCGCCGGAAAACGCCAGCGGCGGAAGAAGGGTCTGGAGTACGAGGCTCGTGGAGCCGGCCGTGCCGATGTCGAAGCTGAAATCCCCGCTTCCCACGCGCCCCGGCCTGAAGACCAGCTCCGGGGAGCCCTTGGAGGCCCCCTCGATTTCGGCGCCGCAGACCTCGGCGGCCGCACGGACCGCCGTGATGTGGGCCGGCATGAGGCCCGGGCGGGAACGCCCCCTGCGTATGTTGTATATCCTGAAGGGCTTTCCCAGAAGACAGGAGAGGCTGAGGGAGGTCCTGAGTATCTGCCCCCCGCCCTCGCCGAAGCTTCCGTCCACCTCGAGCATGTGCATATACTACCGCAGATTCCGCCACTTTATAAGGCCCGCGGCCGCCCGCGTCCTGGCTTGTCAT
>JASFVA010000102.1:0-5850 GCA_050050055.1 Nitrospirota bacterium | reverse complement strand
GTGGAGGAATCCGCCACCGTGGGCGACAGGAGGTGCATGGCCTACTCGGGCACTCTGGTGACCTACGGGCAGGCGGCGGGCTTTGTCGTGGGGACCGGGGACGGCACCGAGATAGGCCGCATAAACAAGATGCTGAAGGGGGTGAGGCCCCTTACCACCAGGCTCCTCAGGCAGATGGCCGAGTTCGGCCACCGGCTCACCGTGGCCATCCTCGGTCTTGCGGCCGTGGCCTTCGCCTTCGGGATACTGGTCAGGGATTACTCCGCGGGCGAGATGTTTCTCGCCGGCGTGGGCCTGGCGGTGGCCGCCATACCCGAGGGGCTCCCGGCCATCATAACCATCACCCTGGCCATAGGGGTCCAGCGCATGGCGCGCAGAAGAGCAATAATACGCCGCCTCCCGGCGGTGGAGACCCTCGGCTCCGTGACCGTGATATGTTCGGACAAGACCGGGACCCTCACGCGTAACGAGATGACGGTCCGGACTGTTGCCACGGCCAGGCACCTCGTCGACGTGGGCGGATCGGGCTACGACCCCCACGGCGGTTTTTCCGTCCGGGGCGAAGGGGCGCCGCCGGATGAATATCCTGGCCTCGCCGAGCTTGCCAGGGCCGCCGTCCTCTGCAACGACGCCGCCGTGGGCGAGGTGGGCGGAAGGTGGGAGCTCCACGGCGACCCCACGGAGGGCGCGCTCCTCGTCATGGGCATGAAGGCTGGCATAGACCCCCAGCACGAAAGCAGGGAGTTCCCGAGAATGGACGTAATTCCCTTCGAGTCGGAGCACCGCTTCATGGCCACCCTGCATCACGACCACGCCGGGCATAGCTTCATCCTGCTCAAGGGGGCTCCCGAGAGGATCATGGAGATGTGCGGCTGGCAGAGGGCAGAGGGCCAGGACGAGCCAATCGACCTGGCCTACTGGCGGAGCCGCATAGAATCCATAGGCGGCCAGGGCCAGCGCGTCATAGCCCTGGCCTTCAAGGCCGGGGAGGAAGGGAAGCACGACCTGAGGTTCTCGGACGTGGAGGCCGGGATGACCCTGCTTGGCATCTGCGGCATGATAGACCCTCCCAGGGAGGAGGCCATCGGCGCGGTGGCGCAGTGCCGCTCCGCCGGGATCAGGGTGAAGATGATCACCGGCGACCACGCCGTGACGGCCAGGGCCATAGGCCTCCAGATGCGAATCGGCGACGGCGAGACCGCCGTGACGGGGGAGGAGCTTGAGGCCATGGGCGACGACAGGCTGAGGGAGGTTGTCAGGAGCGTGGACGTCTTCGCCCGGGTGAGCCCGGAGCACAAGCTCCGCCTCGTCCAGGCCCTTCAGGCCAACGGCGAGGTGGTGGCCATGACCGGCGACGGAGTAAACGACGCCCCGGCCCTGAAGCGCGCCGACGTGGGGGTGGCCATGGGCGTCAAGGGGACGGAGGTCTCCAAGGAGTCGGCCGAGATGGTCCTGGCCGACGACAACTTCGCGTCCATAGCCCAGGCCGTGGAGGAGGGCCGCACCGTCTACGACAACATCAGGAAGGCCATAACGTTCATCCTGCCCACAAACGGCGGCGAGGCCGGCGTGATAATAGCCGCCATACTCTCGGGCCGCCTGCTTCCCATAACCCCGGTGCAGATACTCTGGGTGAACATGGTCACCGCCGTGACGCTGGCCCTATCGCTCGCCTTCGAGCCGCCGGAGGCGGCGGTGATGAAGCGCCCCCCGCGGGATCCGAAGGAGCCGATACTTTCATTATTCCTGATCTGGCGGATAGGATTCGTCTCTTTGATCCTCGTGGTGGGCATCTTCGGACTCTTCCTCTGGGACAGGCTCCACGAGGTCTCTCTGGAGTCGTCGAGGGCCGCCGCGGTCAACACGCTGGTGATGTTCGAGGTCTTTTATCTCTTCAGTTCCCGCTACCTGCGGGCCTCGGTGCTGTCCCGGGAGGGCCTGCTCGGCAACCGCGCGGTCCTCGTCGCCATAGGGGTGGTCATGGTGCTGCAACTTTTATTCACCTACTCGGGGCCGATGCAGAGGCTCTTCGGGGTGGAGGCGGTGAGCCTGCTGGACTGGGTGCGGATAGTGCTGGTGGCGTCCTCGGTGCTGGTGCTGGTGGAGGCCGAAAAATACGTCTTCGGCCGGAAGGGTCCGGAGACGGCGGGCCTCCGTGAAAAGTGGTAATCAAGCGTCCGGCGAGAAGCTCGCGGCCGGCCTCTCTCTATCCCTCGAGCCCCGAGAGGAGCCTCTTTTCCATCAGGCGCATCTTCTTGCCTTCGTAGCCGCCCTTTTCGTGGTCCATGCCCATGAGGTGGACGAGGCCGTGGGCCAGAAGGACCCTCAACTCCTTCCTCAGGGAGTGCCCGGCCTCCTTGGCCTGCTCGCCGGCCCTCTGGGGGTTTATCACGATATCGCCCATGAGGAACTCCTCGGCGGGGGGAAACTGCTTGTAGGAGTCGAAGAGGGGGAAGGAAAGGACGTCGGTGTCCGCGTCCACGCGCCGGTATTCCTTGTTCAGGGAGCGCATGCGCTCGCCGTTGACGAAGAGAAGGCTGAGCTCGGCGCCCTCGAAGCCCATGAGGTCGAGGGCCTTCAGGGCGTCACGCTCTATCTGCCGTCTGTTTAACTTTACCTTCCTCTGCCTGTTGCTTATCGAGACCTTCATGTTTTTTGCCTTCGAATTCGAAGCCGGGGTAGTCCACGCGCCTGTGGAGAATGCCGGTGAGTATGTAGGTGAAGCGCTTCCTTATCTCGTAGATGTCCTTGAGGGTGAGGTCGCACTCGTCGAGCTGGCCGGCCAGGAAGATGTGGTTTATTATCTTGTCCACCAGGGCCGATATCCTCGACGGGGTGGGCTCGGTGAGCACCCTGGAGGCCGCCTCCACCGCATCGGCTATCATTATCAGGGCCGCCACGCGGCTCTGGGGCTTGGGGCCGGGGTAGCGGTACTCGGCCTCCGAGAGCTCCCCGGAGCCCTCGGGCATACCCTTGGCCTTTTCGTAGAAGTAGGTTATGAGGGTGGTGCCGTGGTGCTGGCTCAGGACGTCTATCACGGGTTCGGGGAGCTTGTGCTGCCTGGCCATCTCCACGCCCTCCTTCACGTGCGAGACCAGTATCATGCTGGACATGTGGGGCGTGAGCTTCTCGTGCTTGCTCGCCCCCGTGAGCTGGTTTTCGATGAAGTACTCCGGCATCTTTATCTTCCCGATATCGTGGTAGTAGGCGCACACCCTGGCAAAGAGCGGGTTCACCCCCACGCTCTCGGCGACCGCCTCCACCAGGTTGCCCACGATTATGGAGTGGTGGTAGGTGCCGGGGGCGGCGATCATGAGGTTCTTCATGAGCGGCTGCTCGAGGTCCAGGAGCTCGAGCAGGCTTATGTCGGTGGTTATCTTGAAGAGGGTCTCCAACACCGGGAGGAACAGGGAGATTATCGCCACCACGGCCACCGCCGAGATGGTCGCCATGATAAGGGCTACGGGGGTCTTGAGCGTCAGGAGCTCTCCCCCGAAAAGCATGAGCACGACCACCGTCAGGACGTTGGCCGCCAGCACGTAGAGCCCCCCCACGACCAGGGCCGAGCGCCTCTTGCACCTTATGACCGAGAAGGACCCTATGAGGCTGCCCACGAAGGCGTAGGCGGCCACGGCCGCCTCGGCCTGCCAGAGGCCCGCCAGGAGGCTGATGGTGAAGGAAAACACTATCGCCGTGTGGAAGTCGAAAAGAAGGGTCACCAGCATGGCCCCCGCCGCCAGGGGCATGGCGTAGGCAGCGGCGCCCATGAGGTCTATCTCGAGCCCCAGGGATATGGCGTTCATGGCGTAGCCGGTGAGCCATCCCACCCCGAGGGTCAGCGTCACCAGGAGGCCCAGGAGGGCGAGCATCCGGAACTTGTCGAGGTAGCCGGGCTTGTACCTGAGGATGTCGCGGTAGAATATGGCCAGGAGCAGGGTGGCCATGAGGAAGCTGCCGATGATCTCCTCGACGCCCAGCCTGTTCTTTATGATAAGGGCGGTCGCCAGGCCGTACGCCACGAGGAGGGCGAGGCCCCAGGGGTCAGCCCTCTTGATCAGGCTTTTCCTTTCTTGCTTGCTGCTGCTTTCTTTCATGCTGTTCGTAGGCCCGCACGATTTTCTTGACGAGCCTGTGCCGGACCACGTCCCTCTCAGAGAAGTATACTATTTTTATGCCCTCGATTCCACCCAGGAGGTTCTTCGCCTCCACGAGGCCCGACACCTTCCCCGCGGGGAGGTCTATCTGGGTTATGTCGCCCGTGACCACCGTCTTGGACTTGAACCCCAGCCTCGTGAGGTACATCTTCATCTGCTCGGACGTCGTGTTCTGGGCCTCGTCCAGTATGACGAAGGAGTCGTTCAGGGTCCGGCCCCTCATGAAGGCCAGGGGGGCGATCTCGATAATGCCCTGCTCGATGTACCGGTTGGCCTCCGAGGGGGTCATCATGTCGTAGAGGGCGTCGTAGAGGGGGCGCAGATATGGGGTGACCTTTTCCACCAGGTCCCCGGGCAGGTAGCCCAGCCTCTCTCCGGCCTCCACGGCGGGCCTCGCCAGGACCACCCTGGAGACCTGCTTCGTGAGCAGGGCGTTTACGGCCATGGCCATGGCCAGGTAGGTCTTTCCGGTGCCCGCGGGGCCTATGCCTATGACGATGTCGTGCTTGCCTATGGCCCCGACGTACTCGGCCTGCGTGGAGGTCTTGGGCACCACGAGGCCCTTCTTCGTCGAGACCCTGATGCCCCGGTTATAGAGCTCCTCTATGGAGACCTCGTGGCCGGCCTTTATGTTGCCTATGGCGTAGCGGATGTCCTCGGTCTTGAGGGCGTGCCCCTTCCGGCTCAGCCCCCGGAGCTCGTTTATGAGTTCCTTGGCCCGCTCCACCGTGGCCTCCTCGCCCTGGACGAAGACCTTGTTTCCGCGGGAGCTTATGGTCACGCCGAAGGTGTCCTCTATGAGCTTCAGGTTCTTGAGGGCCTCGCCCGAGAGGAAGGGCAGTTCCTTTTCCTCGTCCAGCTCTATCTTTTCGGTAATCGTGGCGGAATCTCCTTTAGCGGGGACCGGTGACGAAGCCCTCGACGCCCTCGGCGTCCTTGAGTTTCGCCGCCAGGGTCTCGGCTCCGTCCCTGGTGGGGAACCTGCCGACCTTGACCTTGTAGGCGTCGCCGGAGTCCTCGATGTAGGCGGAGTAGCCCTTGCCCCGAAGTTTCTCTGCCAGGGCCTCGGCGTAACTCCGCTCCTGGAAGAGCCCGGCCTGGACGCTGTAGGTCTCTCCCGATGGCTTCTTGACGGCCCGCTTTTTCGTGTGTCGCGTCTCTTCGGGGGCCTTCTCGGGCTCCCGGGGCGGGGCCGCCTCGGGCCTCGCCGGGGTTTCCTCGATGACCTCCGGCAGGTCTATGGGCGGCAGGGACTCCTCGACCATGGCGAACCGCTCCTCCGACACCGTGGGCCCCTCTTCCAGGGGTTCCACGAAAGCACGCTCAGGCTCGACCGGAGTCGTAATTGTGCCCACCATGTAGCCCAGAGCGAAGCTTCCGCCGGAGACGGCGGTAAGGACGATTATCGCGAGAAGCCTTCCCCTGAAGGCAACGTCGCCGAACTTCAATTTCATAGTATAAGCATAGCATCACCATAGGAGAAAAATCTATATCCTGCCCCCACTGCTTCGGCGTATGATTGGAGCAGCCTTTCCCTTCCGGCGAGGGCCGCCGTCAGCATAAGCGGGGTCGAGCGCGGCAGGTGGAAATTCGTAAGCAGGGCCTTCACCGCCCTGAAGCGGTAGCCGGGGTAGATGAATATGTCCGTCCTGCCCTTTATGACCTCGCCGGAGCCGTTATCCGAGGGCGTGAAGCG
>JASFVA010000101.1:0-5892 GCA_050050055.1 Nitrospirota bacterium | reverse complement strand
CGCCCATCCTCTCCTCCCAGGGAAAGGGCTCCTTCGTTGCCTTTTCCGCAACGAGCTCCACCCCGGCCATGAGCCCCAGGCCCCGGGCCTCGCCCACGTGGGGGTGCGAGGAGATACTCTCGAGCCATCCGCGGAGCGCCTCGGCCTTCGGGGCGGCCTTCTCGAGGGTCTTTTCCTTCTCGAAAACATCGAGCGAGGCCATGCCGCAGGCGCAGGCCAGGGGGTTGCCGGTGTAGGAGTGGCCGTGGAAGAAGGTTTTAAGCTCCCTGTACTCCCCGAGGAAGGCCCCGAAGACCTCTTCCGTGGTCAGGGTTGCGGCCAGGGGCAGGTAGCCGCCGGTTATGCCCTTCGAAAGGCACAGGATGTCGGGAGAGACGCCCTCGTGCTCGCAGGCGAACATCCTTCCGGTGCGCCCGAAGCCCGTGGCCACCTCGTCGGCGATGAGCAAAACGCCGTGCCTGGTGCAGAGCTCCCTCACCCCCCCGAGGTACCCCTCCGGAAAGACGACCATCCCCCCGGCCCCCTGCACCATGGGCTCAAGTATCACCGCGGCGACCTCGTCCCTGCGCGCGCTGAGGATTTTCTCCATCTCCTTGAGGCACTCGAGGCCGCACTCTCCGGGCGGGGAGTCCGTGAGTCCGCAGCGGTAGCAGTAGGGCGACGGGGCCTGGAGGGTCTCGAAGAGAAGGGGCTTGAAGGCCGCGTGGAAGATGTCTATTCCCCCCACGCTCACCGCGCCGAGGGTGTCGCCGTGGTAGGCGTTCGCAAGGGAGACGAACTTGTCCCTGCCCTCCACGCCCCTGTGCCTCCAGTACTGGAAGGCCATCTTAAGCGCCGCCTCCACGGCGGTGGAGCCGTTGTCGGAGTAGAAGACCTTCGTAAGCGACGGGCCGAGGGACTCTCCCACGGCCCCCACGAGCCTCGCGGCGAACTCTATCGCCGGGGCGCTTGACACCCCGAGCAGGGTCGAGTGGGCCAGCTTTTCGAGCTGCGCCCTGAGGGCCTCGTCGAGCTCGGCCTTCCCGTGGCCGTGGAGGTTCACCCAGATGGAGCTTACTCCGTCGAGGTACCACCGGCCCCTCGCGTCCTTGAGGAAACAGTCCTTCCCCTCCACCATGACGAGGGGGTCCTCGGAGAACCAGTCCTTCATCTGGGTGAAGGGGTGCCAGAGGTGGCGGCGGTCGAGGTCTCTAAGGTCTTCGTAATCGCGTTCCCTGTTCATCGGATGGCGGCCCCGCTCGTCTGTCTTCTCTTCACCGAAGAAGCTTGGATGTTGATTCCTTCCACTGCCCTGCGCCGGCCGCGCCGGCACGCCGAACCTTGACTTGACAGTGAAATTCTAACATACTAACTAAACCGCCAGCTCCGGAGGAGGAAAGATGAAGAAAACCACATTATCCGCGATGCTTGTCATCTTGACCCTCGTTCTCAGCGGCAACGCGTTTGCCCTGTGCGTCGAAAACGAATACGCCAACCTCAGAAGCGGCCCCGGCACTAACTACGCCAAGACCTGGGAGGTTTACCGCTACATGCCCTTCCAGGAAGTCTCGAAGAAGGGCGCGTGGTACAAGGTCAAGGACGTGGACGGCGACCTGCACTGGATCTTCGGCCGCCTCGTCACCAACAGCTACAAGTGCGCCGTGGTCAAAAACGAAAAGGCCAACGTCAGGACCGGCCCGGGCACCAACTACAAGCAGACGGACTACAGCCCCGTCCTGAGGTACTATTCCTTCAAGGTCATGAAGATAGACGGCGACTGGGTGAACGTCATCGACCAGGACGGCGACAAGGGCTGGATATACAAGCCCCTCCTCTGGATCCCCTGATCCCGGTCGTTCCTAATCGGAGTCCTGCCCGGCCGACAGCCCCTCCCTTTCCACCCGCAGGTTGACCACCGCCCTTTCCGTGGCCTCGGAGATGGTAAAGCGGTATCCCTTCTCGGAGATGTACTCGCCCTCGCGGGGAATGTGCCGGAGGCGGCTCGTCAACATGCCGCCCAGGGTATGGAACTCTTTGGACGGGAGGTCTGTACCCAGTATCTCGTTGGCCTCGGAGATGGAAAGCCTGGCGTCCATGAGATAGACGTCCTCGTCGAGCTTCTTGAAGACGTGGGCGCGCCTCCTGTACGTGTCCTGGGGTTCGCCGAAGCTGACATCGCCCACCACCTCCTCGAGGATGTCCTCCTTCGTTATCACCCCCACGGCCGAGCCGAACTCGTCCACCACCACGGCCATGGAGTCGCCGCGTTGGCTGAGGGCCGGGAGGAGATGCTCTATCTGGTGCTGCGCCGGAACGAAGAGCGCGGGCCTCATGTGCTTCTTGAGGGGCTGCTCCGGCAGCGAGCCGTCAGACAGGTCCCAGGCGGTGAAGGAGACTATGCCCACGATGTTGGTTATGTTGCCCTCGTATACCGGAAGCCGGCTGAAGCCCCTTCGGCGGAGGAGCTTGAGGGCGTCCCGCGTGCTCCGCCCGCGCTCTATGGCCACGACCTCCGCAAGGGGGGTCATGGCCTCGCCCACGGTGGTCTCCGAAAAACGCAGGGCGTGCTTTATGCGCACCCTGTCGAAGACCCCAACGCTCGGCACGGCCTCGGCCATCTCCACCATGGTGCGAAGCTGCTCCCGAATCACGAACACGGTCCTCTCGGGCCTCTTTATCCCCGCAAGCAACGCCGCCAGCCGGGCCACGCGTGAAAAGACGAATATGACGGGGGAGAACACCATCGAAAAGACCCTCAGGGGATACACGATGACCGGGGCGAGGTCGTTGGATTTCTGCTGGTACACGCTCTTCGGAACGATCTCGCCGAGTATGAGAAGAAGCGGCGTAAGAAGAAGCACCGCGTAAAAGTCCCCCTTGTCCCCCAGGAGCTCTATCATGAGGGAGGCCCCCATGGTGACCAGGGCGACGGTGGTTATGTTGGTGCCCACGAGAGTGGTGGTCAGGAGCGCCTCGGGCCTCTCGAAGAGCTTGAGCACCATCGCGGCGCCCTTGTTGCCCCTCTCGGCCTTGCTCCTCAATTTTATCTTGTCGGCGCTGACGAGGGCGATCTCGGAGCCCGAGAAGAATCCCTTGAGAAACAGAAGAATCAGCATCAGGGGAAACAGCATCGCAAGCTCCATCTCAGCCCCCCTCCCCCTCCGGCTTTTTTTCCTCCGGGCCTCCGCCCCGCGTTACGCGCACCCTGTCTATCCGGTGGGCGTCCATGGCCAGGACCTCGAAGGTCACGCCCTGCACCGTGGCCTTCTCGCCCACCTCAGGGAGCCTGTCGAGATGCCTCAGCAGGAGCCCTCCCACGGTGGTCATCCGCGAGTCGCTCAGCCCCAGGTTGGCGATGTTGTTGAGCTCCACCAATTTCATCTCGCCCGGCACCTCATAGAATGCGCCCTCCTTGTCCTCGACAATCTCCCGCCTGAGGCCTGCCCCGTAGACCTGGCCGAAAATGAAGTCGAGCACGTCCCTCATGGTTATGAAGCCGTCGACTCCGCCGAACTCGTTGAGGACCGACGCCGCGTCCACCCCGTTTTGCTGGAAAAAGTCCAGGAGCTCGTCCACCTTCTTGGTGGGGGGCACCATGACCGGCGGGCGGATGACGTCCCGGAGGCCGAGGGCCGAGAGGTCCGCGCCCTCGAAGGTCAGGCGCTGGACGTCCTCCACATGCATGAAGCCGACGATGTTGTCCCTGTGCTCCCTGAAGACGGGCGCCCTCCTGTGGCGGAGGGAGAAGAAGCGCTCCACCATCTCCGGCACTTCCATCGAGCCGTCGATGAACCTCACTCGGGTCCTGGGCGTCATTATCTCCACTATCTCGGTGATCCCCGCCTGAAGGAGGTTGTCTATCAGAACCCTCTCGGTGCCGGTCATCTCACCCGTAAGGACGCCCTGCTCCATCAGTGTCCTCAGCTCGTCCACCTGAAGAATGTTCCCGGCGGTCTTCGCCTCCCCCACTATCAGCGTCGTGATCCTGTCGGCCACGGCCCTGACCGCCCGGCCGAGGGGGCCGATGCTCCTGACCCAGGCGTTAAGCGGCGCCGCCACCACCCGGGTGCTTATCCTCAAGGGGTCCGAGACGGCTATGGTCTTGGGGGTGACCTCGCCCAGGAGAAGCAGAAGGGGGACCATGACGACGGTGGCCAGCCAGGCGGCGCGCTCGGCCCCGTAGAGGCTCGCCAGGATGCCCGTCATGTTGGCCGAGGCGGCGATGTTCACGAGCTCGTTCCCGCAGAGGATGGAGATAATGAGGCGGCGCGGCTGGTCCAGGAGCGCGTGGAGAGTCTCGGACTGCGGGTGCCGCTGCCTGCGGAGCCTCTGGAGATCGAGGCGGGAAAGCGAAAAGAGCGCGGTCTCGGAGCCAGAGAAGAAGGACGACCCCATGAAAAGCACCGCCTGCAGAACTAACCTCGCCAGCATGTCCGGCTGAAGGACCCTCGGCGGCTCGGCCAGAAAGCCCTTGAAGCCTTCCCAGTAGGGGGCTAAGGAGCTTAAAAGTTCTTCCATGTCGATTTAAAAGAAAAATCTGACTCCACTATATCAGAATCCCCTTAAACCGACAACGCCTGAGACACGACGGATCCGCACGGGCGAGCGGCGCACGCCTCTCGGGGAGAGCATGCAGCCCTTGGGGAAGAAGAGAGGCGGAAGCGGCTAAACCCCGAGGCCGCTGCAGGCTGGGCACTGGGGGTCCTTGTAGGCCTTGAGGTTCCGGAACTCGGTGTTCGCGCCGTCCCAGACCAGGAGCTTGCCCTTGAGGTTCTTGCCACTGCCCGAGAGGTACTTCAGGGCCTCCATGGCCTGGAGCGAGCCTATCACCCCCGGCGTGGTGCCCACCACGGGAAAGACCTCCGAGGGCGGGGCCTCGGGAAACATGCACTCCAGGCACGGCGTCTCGGGCGGCTGGATGAAGCTCAACCTCCCCTCCATGCCCCAGATGCTCCCGAAGACCAGGGGGATGCCCTTGCGCATGGCCGAGGCGTTAAGGAGGTAGCGGGTGGGGAAGTTGTCCATGCAATCGACAACGATGTCCGATTCCCCGACCAGCTCGTCGACGTTTTCCTCCACTATCTCGTCGGTGAAGGCCGTGACGGCGATGTCGGGGTTCAGCTCGCTCAGGGTCTGGGCCGCCGAGACGGCCTTGTTGGTGCCGATGCGGTTGTGGTTGTGGAGTATCTGGCGGTTGAGGTTCGACCAGTCCGGCGAGTCGTAGTCGCATATCCTTATGTGCCCCACGCCGGCCACGGCGAGGTATATGGAGACCGGCGAGCCCAGGCCGCCGGCGCCCGCTATGAAGACCGAGGCCTCCTTGAGCCGGCGCTGCGTCTCCTCGCCCCAGCCCTCCATGAGCATCTGCCGGTCGTAGCGCTTGAGTTCCTGCTCCGTAAGCATAGAGTTTTCCGTAAGCATATGGTTCTCCCTCTGTCGGCGATCAATGGTCAAAGAAACAACCCTCTATTATAAAAAATGAAAAGCGGTCTCTGCCACGAGGGGGCCGGAAACTACCAGCAGGTGAAGAACCAGAAGGGGCAGAGGTCTATCTCCGCGTCTCCCCGCCCCGCGGCCTCAAGGGCCACGCCGCAACGGGGGCACCGGGCCTCGCCCGCCGAGGGGGGCGCGAGCACCCTGCCCCCGCAGAAGGGGCAGTGGGCGCTCCGGGGGTTTACCTCCCGCCCGCAGTGCCCGCGCTTGACGAGGCCGGCCACCTGGGGGGCTACTCCCTCAGCTGGCCCTCGCCAAGGACGATGAACTTCTGGCAGGTGAGCTCCTCGAGGCCCATGGGCCCCCGGGCGTGTATCTTGTCCGTGGCTATGCCTATCTCGGCGCCCAGGCCGTACTGGAAGCCGTCGCTGAAGCGGGTGGAGACGTTGACCATCACCGAGGAGGAGTCCACCTCCCGGA
>JASFVA010000100.1:0-5944 GCA_050050055.1 Nitrospirota bacterium | reverse complement strand
GGCTCCCTGGCCATCAAGAAGGCCGTGGCCGAGGCCAAGCCGGTGGTCCTGGAGCCCATCATGAAGGTCTACATAACCGTCCCCGACGAGACCCTGGGGACCATAATCGGAGACCTCAACTCAAAGAGGGGAAAGGTCCAGGGAATGGACCAGGTGGGAAACAACCAGAAGATATCGGCCCTGGTGCCCATGGCCGAGCTGCTTACCTACGCGAACCAGCTCCAGAGCATGACCGCCGGGAGGGGCGTGTATTCCATGGAGTTTTCGCACTACGAGGAGGTCCCGGCGCAGATCACGCAGAAACTCCTGGCCGAAAAGGAGCGGAAGGAAGAGAAATAAAGAGACGGCGCCGGGGGGGAAGGCGCCTCATCGAGAGGGGCACCCGGAGGCGCCGCGCAGTAACGCCCGGCGGCGAACCCGGAACCCCTTAATTCAGAAAGAATTTAAATGGGAAAAGAAATCAAGGACACCCTGAATCTGCCTAAAACCGACTTCCCCATGAAGGCGAGCCTTCCCCAGAAGGAGCCGCAGACGCTCGAGTTCTGGCAGTCCGTCGACGTATACCGGAAGATGCAGGAAAAGAACGCCGGGGGCGAGACCTACCTCCTCCACGACGGGCCTCCCTATGCAAACGGCCGCATTCACATCGGCCACGCCCTGAACAAGATACTCAAGGACATAATCGTCAAGTACAAGTCCATGGGGGGCCGCAGCTCCCCCTACGTGCCGGGGTGGGACTGCCACGGCCTTCCCATCGAGCTCGAGGTGGACAAGAAGCTCGGAAAGAAGAAGCACGAGATGGACCTCCTCGAAAAGAGGAGGCTCTGCAGGGAGTACGCCGAGAAGTTCCTGGACATCCAGCGCGAGGAGTTCAAGAGGCTGGGGGTCTTCGGCGACTGGGAAAACCCCTACCTAACCATGTCCTACGACTACGAGGCCACCATCGTCCGGGAGCTCTTCGAGTTCCTGCGGCGCGGGGGGCTCTACAGGGGCAAGAAGCCAGTGCACTGGTGCCCCTCCTGCGTAACGGCCCTGGCGGAGGCCGAGGTGGAGTACGCCGACAAGGAGTCGCCCTCGGTGTACGTTAAGTTCGAGCTAAGCGAAGAAGACGCTACCGGCAGATTAGGGCTTGAAGCGGGCAAGAAGTATTATGTTCTCATCTGGACAACCACGCCCTGGACTCTGCCTGCGAATTTGGCGCTCGCAGTAAGAGGCAATATCAATTATGCTGCTGTGTGGGATAAAGAACAGAAAGAACTTATCGTTGTTGCCGACGACTTGGTGAATAAACTCAATGAGCAAGGGATACTGCCGACAAATAATGTCTACAAGATATTCCCCGGCAATGATTTGAAGGGCTTGCAAGCGGAGCATCCTTTTGCTGGTCGCAAGTCGAAGATAATAGAAGCCGACTTCGTAAGCACCGAGGAAGGCTCCGGGGTGGTGCACATCGCCCCGGGCCACGGCGAGGACGACTACCTGGCAGGGAGAAAGGAGGGCCTCGAGGTCTTCGCCCCGGTGGACGACCGCGGGAGGTTCGAGGGCACGGGGGTGGAGGAGATAGAGGGGGAGTTCGTCTTCAAGGCCAACGAGCGGATAATAGACATGCTCGACGGGCGGGGAGCGCTGCTTTACAGAGAGGACATCAGCCATTCCTACCCCCACTGCTGGCGGTGCAAGAAGCCCGTCATATTCAGGGCCACGGAACAGTGGTTCATTTCGATGCAGTCGAACGACCTCCGCAAGAAGTGCCTCGACGAGATCAACAACGTGAGGTGGATCCCGGCCTGGGGGAAGGAAAGGATATACGGCATGCTCCAGCGCAGGCCCGACTGGTGCATCTCGCGCCAGAGGGCCTGGGGGGTGCCCATCACGGTGCTCACCTGCTCGGGCTGCGGCGAGGCCGTAGCCGACGAGGCCTTCTATGAGAAAACCGTGAGCCTCGTCCGGGAGCAGGGCGCGGACGTCTGGTTCGCGAAGGACCCCGGCGAGTTCCTCCCGGAAGGTTACAGGTGCGCAAGCTGCGGGGGCGACTCCTTCGAAAAGGAGACGGACATCCTGGACGTCTGGTTCGACTCCGGCGTGAGCCACGCCGCGGTGCTCACGGAGGAGCGGGGCCTCGGCTGGCCCGCCGACATGTACCTCGAGGGCTCCGACCAGCACAGGGGCTGGTTCCAGAGCTCCCTCCTCGAGTCCGTGGGCACCAGGGGCAAGGCCCCCTACACGACGGTGCTCACCCACGGCTTCACGGTGGACGGCCAGGGGAAGAAGATGTCCAAGTCCCTGGGAAACGTGGTGGCCCCCCAGGACATAATCAAGCAGACCGGCGCGGAGATCCTGAGGCTCTGGGTGTCGGCCGAGGATTACCGGGGCGACGTGAGGATATCCAAGGAGATAGTGGCCCGCCTCACCGAGGCCTACAGGAAGATAAGGAACACGGCGCGGTTCCTCCTGGGAAACCTCTACGACTACGACGGCAGCCCCGGCGAGCCCCTGGAGATAGACCGCTGGGCCCTCTCTCGCCTCCACGGCCTCACCCGGAAGGTCACGCAGGCCTACGAAGGGTTCGACTTCCACGAGGTCTACCACAGGCTCTACAACTTCTGCATAGTCGACATGAGCTCCTTCTACCTCGACATCCTGAAGGACAGGCTCTACACCTTCAGGGCGGACTCTCCTGAGAGGCGCGCCGCCCAGCGCGTGCTCGGCGACGTGCTCGCGACGATGACGAGGCTCATGGCCCCGGTGCTTTCCTTCACGGCCGAGGAGATCTGGCAGTCCCTGAGGGAAAAGCCAGCCGAGAGCGTCTTCCTCGCGGACTTCCCGGAGGCCGACGAGGGCCTAATCGACGAGGAGCTCGAAAACAGGTGGGCCAGGCTCATCGCCATAAGGGACGAGGTCAACAGGGCCCTGGAGATAAAAAGGCGCGAGAAGTTCATAGGAAACTCCCTGGAGGCCAGGGTCATAGTCCACGCCTCCGGCGAAGACCTGGAACTACTAAAGAGCTACGAGGATTTCCTGCCCGCCCTCTTCATCGTCTCGCAGGCCGGGCTCAACACCGCCGAGCCTGGGGAGGGCTCCCTCAAGAGCGAGGAGGTCGAGGGGCTCTGGGTCACCGTGGAGGGGGCCGAGGGCGAAAAATGCCGACGCTGCTGGAACCGGAGCACCTCGGTGGGCTCCTTCGCCGACGCCCCCGAGGTCTGCGCCAAGTGCTACGGCCACATTAAATGAGCCGCAGGACGGTCTTTCTGCTGACATTTCCTCCGGTGGTCGTCCTCGACCAGCTGAGCAAATACCTCGCGGCCGGGCGCATAGACCCCTTCGCCCCCCTGGAGGTGCTCCCCTTCCTTAACCTCGTGAACATCAGGAACGTGGGCGCGGCCTTCGGGCTTTTCACCTCCATGGGAAACGCCTTCTTCATCGCCGTCTCCCTGGTGGCCATAGCCCTCATAGGCTTCCTCATTGCCAGGGAGAGGGACGGGACCGCGGGCCTTTCCCTGGTGCTCGCCGGGGCCGTGGGGAACCTCATAGACAGGCTCGCCTTCGGATACGTCCGGGACTTCGTGGACCTCCACGCGGGCTCCCACCACTGGCCGGCCTTCAACGTCGCCGATTCGGCCCTCACGGTGGGAATCGCCCTGCTCCTTGCCGGCCCTCTCATGAGTAAACGGAGCGCGAAAAAGGCCCCGTAAATAGCGTGCCCCCTTCTACGCCTCCCGGCGAAAACCTCGGCGCAAGGCAGCAAGTCCGGAGGCCCGGGCAGGGCCCATATCAACAATAATATGCCCGTATGACTCGCGTCATAGCCATGGGGCGCCTTTAATGATAAGATTCATTTAACGGAAACCCCAAAAAAGGAGTGTGCGGCATGTACAAGGTTCTGGACCTCAAGGAGCTAATAAAATATTACCCCGACAAGATATCAAGGGAGATGCTGGCCGACACGCCGGAGATGAGGGTGGCCCTCATGTGCCTGGAGCCGGGCCAGGAGCTGAAGCCCCACAAGGCCCCCCTGAGGCTCCTGATGTACTGCGTGGAGGGAAGCGGCACAGTCATAGTGGGCGAGGAGGAGATAAAGGCCGACGCAAAGACCGGCATCCTCTGCGACCCCATGGTTCCCCACGGCTTCCGGGCGGACACGGGCGAGAGGCTCGTGGTGATGGCGGTGGTCACCCCCGCGGAGGTGGAGGAAGAATAGCGGCAGGGTAAAAAAAGCGGGGCCTTCCGGGGCCCCGCTTTTCGATTCCGTTATTGGCGAAGGCTGAAAAAACTTACCTGCCCGAGCCCTCGCGCTGGATGGCCACCTTGCCGGTCCTGGCCATCTCCTTGATGCCCATGGGCCTCATGAGGTTGATGAAGGCCTTTATCTTGTCCTCGTCCCCGGTTATCTCCATGGTGAAGGTCCTCTCCGAGGAGTCCACCACCCGGCCCCGGAATATCTCGCAGAGCCTCAGGGCCTCGACCTTCCTGTCGACCTTGGGGGTGATCTTTATGAGTATCATCTCGCGCTCCACGTGTTCGAACTCCACCATGTCGGTGACCTTCACCACGTCTATGAGCTTGTTGAGCTGCTTGGTTATCTGCTCGATTATCTGGTCGTCCCCGCTGGTGACGATGGTCATCTGGGCGAGCTGCGGGTCGAGGGTCTCGCCCACCGAGAGGCTCTCGATATTGTAGCCCCTTCCGCTGAAGAGACCCGCTATCCTCGAGAGCACCCCGAACTTGTTCTCCACCAGAAGCGATATCGTGTGCCTCATCCTATTTCACCGCCCTGAGCTTGGACTTCTTCTTCCCGGCCTTCCCGGCCTCCTCGAAGAGCATCTGGTCCAGGGCCGCCCCCGCCGGGACCATGGGGTAGACCTTCTCCTTCCAGTCCACCACGAAGTCCATCAGCACGGGCCGCTTGGTCTTGAAGGCCTCCTTGAGCACGGGCTCCACCTCCGAGGGCTTCGTGGCCCTGAGGCCCACGGCGCCGTAGGCCTCGGCAACCTTCACGAAGTCCGGGGTCACGTCGAGGCTGGTGTGGGAGTAGCGCTCGCTGAAGAAGAGCTCCTGCCACTGCCTGACCATGCCGAGGTAGCGGTTGTTCAGTATGGCCACCTTCACAGGCAGCTTGTTTATCACCGCCGTGGCGAGCTCCTGGATGTTCATCTGGATGCTCCCGTCGCCGGCGATGTCGATGACGAGCTTGTCCGGGAAGGCGAACTGCGCCCCTATGGCGGCGGGGAAGCCGTAGCCCATGGTGCCCAGGCCGCCCGAGGTCAGGAGGGTCCTGGGCTTGTCGTACTTGTAGAACTGGGCCGCCCACATCTGGTTCTGGCCCACCTCGGTGCTGATGATGGCGTCGCCCTTGGTGAGCTCGTATATCTTCTCCACCACGAACTGGGGCTTTATCACATCGTCGCTCATGGTATAGGAGAGGGGCCTCTCGTTCTTCCAGGCCTCCACCTGCTTGAGCCACTTCTTCCGCACGGCGCTCCACTGCTTCTTGTCGGACTCCTTCAGTATCTGGTGCATTACTCCGAGAATCTTCCGCGCGTCGCCCACCACGGGGATGTCCACCCTCACGTTCTTCCGTATGGAGGTGGGGTCGATGTCCACGTGGATCACCTTGGCGTGGGGGGCGAAGGCGTCGGTCCTTCCCGTTACCCTGTCGTCGAAGCGCATGCCCACGGCGATCACGAGGTCCGCCTCCTGGATGGCCTTGTTGGCGTAGTAGGTGCCGTGCATTCCCGGCATGCCCAGCGAGAGCTTGTGAGAGCCCGGGAAGCCCCCGAGGCCCATGAGCGTCATGGCCACGGGGATCTCGGAATAGGACGCCAGGTCCTTGAGCTCCTTGTGGGCGCCGGCTATTATGACGCCGCCGCCGGCTATTATGACGGGCCTGGTGGCCTTCGTGATGAGGTTAGCGGCCTTGGCTATCATCCACTTGTTGCCCTCGTAG
>JASFVA010000099.1:0-5975 GCA_050050055.1 Nitrospirota bacterium | reverse complement strand
TCGGTGGTGCTCCGGCTCAAGGGCGAGGCCGAGGACAGCAGGAGGAAGAGGGCCGAGGAGGTCCTCGACCTGGTGGGCCTCGAACCCGGGCAGTACATGCGCCGTTACCCCGACGAGCTCTCCGGCGGGCAGCAGCAGCGGGTGGGGGTGGCCAGGGCGCTTGCCGCGGAGCCCTCGATAATGCTCATGGACGAGCCTTTCGGGGCCCTGGACGCCGTGACCAGGGACCTCCTCCAGCAGGAGCTCCTGAAGCTCCGGGAGCGCCTCGGAAAGACCATAGTCTTCGTCACCCACGACATATTCGAGGCCTTCACTCTCGCCGACAGGATAGCCGTGCTACACGAGGGGAGCCTTCAGCAGGTGGGCACCAGGGAAGAGATAGTGCGCTCTCCCGCCACGGAGTTCGTCAGGGAGCTCCTGTCGAACCCCCGGAAGCACCTCGAACAGTTCAAGGAGGCCCTGTGATCGGCGTGGACTTCGTGTCGGCGCGGCTGCCCGAGCTGTTGATTCGCACCAGGGAGCACCTGTTCCTGACCGGCGTGGCCACGGGCGCAGCCGTGCTCGCCGGGATACCCATAGGGATACTCATTACCAGGAAGGTCTGGCTTCGCACCCTGGTCTTCAGCCTGGCGGGCATCGTGCAGACGGTCCCGAGCCTCGCGATGCTGGCCTTCCTCCTGGCAATCATCGGGAAGATCGGGGTCCTCCCGGCGATAATCGCCCTGGCCCTCTATGCCTTCCTCCCAATAATACGAAACACCGTTACCGGGCTGGAGGGCGTGCCGTACGAGATACTCGAGGCGGCAGAGGGCATGGGCATGACGCCCCTGCAGCAGATGCGCTCCGTGAAGCTCCCCCTGGCGATGCCCGTCATCGTGGCGGGAGTAAAGACCGCGGCTGTCATAAGCGTGGGCATAGCGACGCTCTCGGCCTTCATAGGGGCCGGGGGGCTCGGCGAGTTCATAATCAGGGGGCTCTCGCTCGCCGATACCCGCCTTATCATGCTCGGCGCCGTCCCGTCGGCCATGCTCGCCCTTTACGTCAGCTTCTCCATAGCCGCCGTGGAGTGGGGCCTGAACAAGCGGGAGAGGAGGGGCATGCCCCTCCTTTCGGGCAGGGCGGGGATGGCCCTTTCGTTCGCACCCCTGGCGATACTGGTGCTTTTGGGCGTGGCGGGAGAGCTCCTGAAAGTCACGCCCCAGGCGGAGAAAACCGTCCGCATAGGAAGCAAGAACTTCACCGAACAGCTGATACTCGGGGAGATCATGGCCCAGAGGATAGAGGGGGCGACGGATCTGGAAGTCGTGCGCAGGTTCAACCTGGGCGGCACGATGATATGCCACGAGGCCCTCCTGGAGGGGGAGATAGACCTCTACCCCGAATATACCGGCACGGCCCTGATCGCCATTCTGGGCAGGGAGGAGAGGCCCACGGACCCGGAGGAGGTCTTCAGGCTCGTCTCGGGGGTTTACGAAGAGCGCTTCGGCCTCGGGTGGCTCGGGCCCTTCGGCTTCAACAACACCTACGCCATAGCCGCGCGGGACGAGGCGGCGGAGCGAAGGGGCTGGCGAAAGATATCCGACCTGGCGGAGGAGGCGCAGGGCCTGAAGGCGGGCTTCACGGCGGAGTTCTCCGAGCGGCCCGACGGCTACCCGGGGCTCAGGAAGGCCTACGGCTTCGAGTTCGGCCAGGTCCTGAACCTCGACCCCGCCCTCATGTACGAGGCGGTGAAAAGGGGCGAGGTGGACCTCATCACCGCCTTTTCCACCGACAGCCGCATACCGGGCTACAACCTGGTCATTCTCGAAGACGACAGGAGGTTCTTCCCGCCTTACTTTGCCGCCCCCGTGGTCAGGGAGGAGGCCCTAAAGGCCCATCCAGGCATAGAGAGGGCCCTCGCTCCCCTCGAAGGGCTGTTGGACGAGGAGACCATGCGAAAGCTCAATTACAGCGTCGACCAGGAGAGGCGCTCCGTGAGGGAGGTCGTCAGGGAATTTCTCGCGGCCGAGGGGCTCCTTTAGGGGCGCCGCGGGACAGGCCGGCTGCGGACCTTTTCAGCCGCAAGATTTTCGATTTGCTATAATAGTGCGTCCTGTTTTCTTTTACAATCCTGAAATCATTTTTCATGAGGAGGAATATCGCAAAATGAGTGGAATCGCGGTCATCTACGGGAGCCCGGAACGGACGGAGCTGGAAGCGATGTCAAAGGCCATGGTGCACAGGGGCCCCCGCGCCGAAGGCGTCTTCGAGGGCGGCAGGGTCACCATGTTCCAGAACTACCTAAACCCGGAGGTACACGGCGAAGACCCCGGGGTGGTCCCCGTTGCGGACGGCGAAGGGGCCCGCGTATGTTTCGACGGGCAGATCGGCAACTGGCGCGAGCTTGCCTCGGAGTTCGGGGTCCCCGAGGGCCCGATGCTCGAGGAGCGACTCCTGCTCAGGATGTACCGCGAGCTCGGAAGCGGCATGCTGAAGCGCCTGGGCGACGCCATCTTCACCTTTGTCATCTGCGACGGCGAGGACATGTTGGCGGCCAGGGACCTGCTCGGCATAAAAACCCTTTTCTATGCAAACAAGGGCGGCAACCTCTACCTCGCATCAGAACTTAAGGGCATCATACCCGCAACGGAGGAGGTCTACTCCTTTCCGGCCGGCCACTACATGGACGGCAGGGGCGAACCCGTGCGCTACGCCGAGCTGCCCAGGTGCGCCCCGAAGAACATGAGAGCCGATGTCGAGCATATAGTGGAAGACATAAGGGGAATCATAGGGCGCAGCTTTGAAAGCAGGGTGGACTTCAGCCTGCCCACCGCCAGCCTCCTCAGCGGCGGCATAGACAGCAGCGTTATAGCCTGCATCGCCAGCAAGGCCTACCGCGGGAAGTTCGGTTCCGGGGAGCGCCTGAGGACCTTCGCCTTCGGCGTGGGCGAAAGCGGCGACATCCGGAACGCCCGCCTCGTGGCCGAGCACCTTGGCACCGAGCACCACGAGCTGATGGTGAGCCTCGACGACATCCTGGAGGTGTTGCCCGAGGTAATCTATTATCTGGAATCCTTCGACCCCTCGCTGGTCAGGAGCTCGGCCTCCAACTTCCTGATATCGAGGCACGCCAGGGGGCAGGGCGTGGAGGTCCTTCTTTCGGGCGAGGGCGGCGACGAGGTCTTCTGCGGCTACAGCGCCTTCAAATCGCTGCCCGCCGAAGAGATCTTCGGCTACCAGATCAGGTGCCTGGGCTATCTGCACAGCAACGCCTCCCTGAGGCTCGACCGCATGAACATGTGCAACTCCGTGCGCGTCGTAACCCCGCTCATATCCGGCGAGCTGCTGGACTATGCGCTATGCATCCATCCCGAGTTGAAGATCAAGACGGAGGGCGGCCAGAAGATGGAAAAATGGATATTCCGAAAGGCCTTCGAAAATGACCTGCCCCAGGAGGTCGTCTGGAGGCTGAAGCAGGAGTTTTCCCAGGGCTCGGGCTCCGCAGGGGTGCTTCCCGGCTACTTCGAAGAGGCCGTAAGCGACGCCGAGTTCGACAAGGCCCGCGCCGAGCACCCCATACTCCGGAGCAAGGAGGAGTTCTTCTATCACCGCATCTTCACCGAGCGCTTCGGCTCCGGGCACGCGGTGGAGACCGTAGGGCAGTGGCCGAGCCTCTAAAGGCCTTTAAGCCGAGCAGGATACCTCTGGAGGCCTCTCCGCCCAGCGGCCCACGTTTCTGAGCACAGCTTCGGGGTTTTCGAAGACCTCCATGAAGAGCTTGTGGTAGTGGCATTCCTCGGGCGAGCGGAGGCTGGTCTCGGGGAACTTGAGGCGATAAGCCTCCGCCTCCTCCTCGGTCATCATCTTCGAAAGCGTCTCCTCGAGCAGCTCGGCCGAGCCGCTGCCCTCGTCGAACTGCTCCTTCTTCCGCCACACTATCTCTTCCGGCAGGAGGTCCTCGAAGGCCTTCCTGAGTATCCACTTCTCCACCGGCGGCTCACCCACGAGCTTGTAGCGCGCCGGGACCTTCTGCCCGAGCTCTATCATCCTGAGGTCGAGGAAGGGCACGCGCCCCTCAATGGAGTGGGCCATGGTCATCCTGTCGACGCGCTGGAGGTTGATGTTGTGGAGCGAGGCGACGGAGCGGCGGAGCTCCTCGTGGAGCACGTGCTCGTCGGGGATGCCCTTGTAGTAAGTGTAGCCCGCGAAGAGCTCGTCGGCGCCCTCTCCGGTGAGTATTACCTTCACTTCCTCGGCCGCTATCTTCGAGGTGAAATAGCAGGGGAAGGCGCTTCTTACGAGGTCCTGGTCGAAGGACTCGAGGTGGTATATGATGTGGGGGAGCTTCTCCTTTATCTCCTCCTCCGTGAGGATGTATTCGTGGTGTACGGTGTCGAGGTACTCGGAAAGCATCCTCGCCGACCGGAGGTCGCGGCTTCCCTCCACTCCCACCGAGAACGTGTGGAGCTCCGGCAGGTGCTTCCTCGCGATGGCGCATATGATGCTCGAGTCCAGCCCCCCCGAGAGGAACGCCCCCAGGGGCACGTCGCTCATGAGCCTCTTTACCACGGACTCCTCGAGGGTCTTGCGTATCTCGGCTATGAGCTCGTCGGCCGGCCGGTCCTCGGGCCAGAGGTCGGGGACCGTGTAGAAGGTTTTAAGGCCCTCGCGGCTGTGGTACACGGCGCCGGGGGGGAACTCCTCGATGTTTTCGCAATATGGGGCGAGCGCCTTGAGCTCCGAGGCGAACATGAACTTTTCGCCGCACCGACCGTAGTAGAGGGATTTTATGCCGATGGGGTCCCGGGCGATCATGATGTCGTCGCCGTCGGCCACGGCGAAGGCGAACATGCCGTCGAGCCTTTCGGCCACGCCGGAGCCGACGTCCTCGAAGAGGTGCACGATGGCCTCGGTGTCGCTTCTCGTGGCAAAGGTGTGGACCCCCTCCAGCTGGGAGCGGAGCTTGGGGAAGTTGTATATCTCGCCGTTTGCTATGACCGCCTTCGAGCGGTCCTCGTTGTATATGGGCTGGTTTCCGCCCCGGGGGTCCATGATGCTCAGCCTCCTGTGGCCGAGCACGCCCTGGTCGCAAACGTGCATCCCCTCGGCGTCCGGCCCCCTGTGGACCATCCTCCGCATCATGCCCTTCACGTTTTTCTCTTCGTTCTTACCCCAGATTCCGCTTATTCCACACATTCAAATATTATCCTTTCCCATTATTCATTCCTTCACTATCTCGAGGATGCCCACGAGACCGTGCCCCGTGCCGATGCCCGACTGGAGCTCCATTTCGAGCTTCCTCAGGGCGAAGGCCAGCTGGGGCTCGATGATGTTCGCCCTGGTGTCACCGGGCAGGTCCCCCGTGGTGCTTATGACCCTCCGCATCGTGCCGACCGCCTCCCTGAGGGGCGCCGGATAATACTCGTAGCGGTCCGGTCCTCTCTCCTCCAATTGGCGCTCGGAATCGTGGTACTCCTGGAGAAACTCCACCGTGTGCCTGACGAGGGCGTTCCAGCTCATCGAGAACATCTCGAAGAAAGAGTTTATCACCGGGAAGCCCTGCTTCGGCATGTAGTCGAGGAAGAGCTCGTTGAGGTCCGTCCTCTGGTTCGGTTCCAGCAGGGAGTTGACCATTTTGCGGATAGAGGGGCAGTGCTTGTTGTAGTCGGCGGTGTCCATGTGCCTTCCCACGAATATGGAACGGTCGAAGAACTGCTTGATGTTTATCTGCACCCTGGCCTGCCTGCTGGCCTCCTCTATCATCCTGGTGGCCTCCTCGCTGTACATGAGCCTGAGGGGAAAGCTCTCGATGTCGGCGGTCCCCCGCTCTTCGGGCGGGTATATGTAGGAGATCCTGTAGTCCATGAAATGTTCGTTTTCCATCTCCGTCGACCAGAGGTCCTGCCACTCGTAGGAATACCTGCCTATCCAGTCCAGCACCACGATGGCCCTGTCCTTGGCGTGCCTTGCGATGTCGGCTACGAGCCTCACCGTCT
>JASFVA010000098.1:0-6108 GCA_050050055.1 Nitrospirota bacterium | reverse complement strand
GTGCAGCCCACCACGACCAGGGGGGCCTCGGCAATGAAGGTCTGGTTCAGGGCGGCGGCCGCAAGCCTCATCTTCAGGACGTCGTCCCTTACGAAATAGAACTTCCTGGCCTGCAGGTTCCCGGCGCTCGGCGCCCAGATGAGGGCCTCCGCCAGCTGGTCGAGGGTTTCATCGGGTATCCGGTAGTCCGTGAACTTCCTTATGCTCCGCCTCTCCCTTATGGCCTGCATGACTTCCATTTGGACCTCCCGAGACGGCCTATCACACCTTGAGAAGGGCAAGGCCCACCGACGGGTCCATCTCGCGCTCGGCCTTGACCCCCTGGATTTCCATTATCACGGCCTCGAGGACCAGGAACGTCTCGGACTCGCCCCTCAGGCACCCTGCCCTCACGGAGTCGCCCTTTCCGAAGGACCCGTGAAGGTGAATCTTCGGCTCGTCGCCCTCCCAGAAGAGGGTCCCCGTGGCCACAACCTCGTGGCTCTCGTCTATGTCGAACCAGCGCGGCCTTGGAGGCAGGACGCCCTCCTCCTCGGGCCCCACCACGGCCCTGCCCTTTTTGATCCCTCCCACGAGCCAGAGCACGCCGGCCCTTATTCCCTCGTCGCGGGCTATTCTCGCAAGCCCTTCCAGGACGTCTTCGCCATCGGAGAATCTTGCCACCGCCACCCTGCCTGTGCTTCCAACCTGATAGTTCATCGGTCCTCCCTGAAATATCTGTTCAGCCTCTTTAGGGCGTTTATCCTTTCGGTCCTTCCTACCCTGGCGGAGCTAATGGCGCCCCTCAGGACCTCTATGGTCCTGTCGTAGGTGGGCCTGTCCACCGGATAGGGCGTGCCGTCCTTGCCGCCGTGGGCGAAACTGTAACGGGCCGGGTCCTCGTAGCTCGGGGCCCTGCCGTAAAGGAGCTCCGAAAGGAGGCTCAAGGCCCTCACGGTCTTTGGCCCCACGCCCCTTATGCCCAGAAGCGCCTCGAAGTCCCTGGGCTGGCGCTCGTAGGTCTTTATAAGAACGCTCCTCAGCCTCTCGGGCCTGATGTCCGAGAGGTTCACGCCATGCCTGAGGGGAAGGTTGATCTCCCGGAGAACCTTGTCGGGGTGCTGGCCCGCTATCCGGGTCGACAGCTCCCGCACCTCAGCGCTCGCCCCCGCCGTCATGTTCAGGGCGCGAAGCCCGCGCCGGTCGGAGCAGACCGCGCTATGGGGCTCCACGACAAAGCTCTGGACCTTGCCCGAGAGCCAATGGTACCTGCGCGCGGTCCTGTCGGCGGGGTTCATGCCCTGTTGGACGACGGCCCACTCTCCGCCCCGGCTGAAGACCAGGACGTGGTGGTAGAGCCGGTAGCCGTCCTGGACGGCGGAATTGTCCACCTTGGCCGACATCCTGCTGGCGTAGACCAGGGGCCCGGGGTCCACCATATGCCTCTCGCCGAGTGTGATTATCTGCTCGGGCGTCTTCCTAGACACGGCGCCCTTCCCTCCGGCGATGAATACGCCGAGTTCGCGCTCCCTCCCCCTGAGGCCCTCCTTAAGCGCGCCCGTAACGGTGGTGGTTAGCCCGCTGGAGTGCCAGTCGAAGCCCAGGGCGCACCCGAGGGCCTGGAACCAGTAGGGGTCCGATAGGCGGCCTAAAAACCCCTCCCGCCCGAACTCCGACACCACTGCCTCGGAAATCTCCCCGGCCAGGGCGGACATCCGGGAGAAGAGCCATCGGGGGGCCTTGCCGTGGTGGAGGGGGAGAGTGGCTATGCCGGTGCGGGGCATGGGCGCTTCACCAGGCGACTGAAAGGATGTTCTCTATCCTGTTGCGCATCCTGTTGTACTTGCACTCCAGGACCATGCATTCCTCGGACCTGTAGCAATACCTGCCCTTGATGACCACGTGGATATTGATGCCCGTTCGCTCCTTGTAGGGGCAGGGGATATGGAGCTTTCCGGACATCTCGCTGTAGTGCCTGCTGGAAATCGGCTCGCGCCTCATGACTATATTATAACCCCTCACGGCATAATTGAAACTTCAAATACCGGGCAATCGGCGATATAATATATCCATGCCGCATTTCGGACTCATGGACCCGACCAAGATGAGCGAGGAGGAGGCCGCCCTCATGCGGGCGAAGCTCCACATCAGGGCCGGAAAACGCCGCCTCAGGCAGGGGAAGATAGCGGCGGGCATAGTGACCCTCTACGACGCCCTCACCTACGCCATCCAGTGGTACCTCTCGGAACCCGGGCACAGGGAGAACCTCGATATCCGGGAAGGCGAGAGAATTACCAACGAGGACCAGGCCTTTGCCATCCTGGCGCGCTCCGGGGTGTTCGGCGAGGGATTCGACCCCGGGCCTTTCGACGACCTTCTTCTGAAAGCCCTTGAAAATGAGAAAAGCGAGATGCCCGGCTACGACTATTCGTGGTTCCTTGAGGCGTTGGAAAAGGCCATGACGAGGCTCGGCGTGATGCCCTTCGACGAATCGGCGCTGCCGCCAGAGGACCCCTCGACATACTGACATGGAAAAGCTCTCCTTCCGGGTAAAGAAAGAGTTCTGCTCCGAATGCTCGCTGGCCCTGCGGAGGTTCGTGGGACGCCTCGACGGCGTCGAGGACGTTGAGGTCTCCGTTGGAGAGGGCAAGATCACGATCAGCTACGACGGCGAAAAGATAGCCGGGAGCGACCTCTTCAGGATATCCCGGGAGAGCGTCGAAAAACTGGGCTACGGCCTCGAGGAAGAAGACCGGACCGGCGAGGGCTGAGGCTCTGTAAGCGTCACCCCGCGCGCCCTCCCGGAGCCCCTTGTTAATCCCCGTAATCTGGGGATATAATATCCCTCATGCTTATATCCCATGAGTGGCTCTCCGAGTTCATAGATACGGGCCTCGGCCCCGATGAGACCGCGCACGCCCTAACCATGGCCGGCCTCGAGGTCGAGGGCATCGAAAGGGCCGGGGACGACTCCATACTCGAGGTCAACGTGACGCCCAACAGGCCCGACTGCCTCAGCGTCCTGGGCATTGCTCGCGAGATGCGCGCGATAACCGGCAGGCCCATGAAGGTCCCGGAGCACGCCATAAAGGACGAGAGCCACTCCGCCTTCACGGTCGAGATAAAGGACAAGGAGTTTTGCGCCAGATACGCCTGCAGGGTGGTCCGCGGCGTAAACGTTCAGGAGTCCCCCGAGTGGCTCAGGAGCAGGCTGGAACGATGCGGTATCAGGTCGGTCAACAATATAGTGGACATCACGAACTACGTTCTCCTCGAGTTCGGGCACCCGCTCCACGCCTTCGACCTCGACACCCTCGAGGACGGTGTAATAAGGGTGGCCAGGGCCGGGGCGGGCCAGAGCATCACAACCCTCGACGGCGCGGAGAGGAAGCTTCCCGAGGAGGCGCTCCTCATCTGGGACGGCAAGCGACCCGTGGCGGTGGCCGGGGTCATGGGAGGCCTCGACACGGAAGTTACGGCCTCCACGGAGAACATACTTATCGAGAGCGCGTGGTTCAAGCCCCAGTCCGTGAGAAGGACGTCGAAGGCCCTCGGCCTTAAGACTGAGTCATCCTACAGGTTCGAGCGGGGGACGGACGTGGTGGGGCTCGAGCAGGCCCTTGACCGCGCCGCCCTGCTCGTAGGCAGGATAGCCGGGGGCAATGTGGAATACATGGTCGAGGCCTATCCCGTAAAATTCAGCCCGCATTCCATTACGGTCCAGTACGAAAAGATCAACAGGCTCCTGGGGGCCGCCATAGCACCCCAGGAGGTGACGGAATTGCTGAAGAGGCTCGACCTCGGTCTCCAGCATGTGTCGGAAGAGACCCTCGTTGTCTTGCCGCCTTCGAGCAGGCCGGACCTCGAGCGGGACGCCGACATCTTGGAGGAGGTGGCAAGGCTGTACGGCTACGGCAATATACCCACCTCCATACCGGCCTCCGCCATCGCCTCCGGGGGCAGCCCGCCGGAGAGGTTAATCGCCGACATAAAAGAGGCCATGAGGAAGGAGGGACTCAGCGAGGCCATCAACTACAGCTTCATGAACGAGAAATACCTCGACCTGCTGGACCTCGCCCAGGACGACCCGCGCCGAAAGGCGGTGAGAATCCAGAACCCCCTGAGGGCCGAGGAGGCCCTGCTGAGGACGTCCCTCGTGCCCTCGCTCATCGATAACTTCCTCCATAACTTCTTCCGCGGCTCAAGGGAAATCGGCCTCTTCGAGATAGCCAGGGTCTTCACGGACACGGGCGGCGCCCTCCCCTCGGAGGCCCGAAAGCTCGGGGCCGTCTTGTACAGGGAGAGGAAGCCAGTCCTCTGGAAAGAGACCGCGCCGGATTTCTACTTGCTCAAGGGAGCCCTGGAATCGCTTTTGGAGAGGTTGGGGATAAAGGAGCTCGAGCTCAGGAAGCCCGCCGGCGAGCCCTTCCTGCATCCGGGCAAGTCGGCGGACATACTCATAGGGGGCGCGAGGGCCGGCTTCATCGGCGAGCTTTCGCCCCAGGCGATGGAGCGCCTCGACGCAAAGACCAGGCACACACTGAACCTCCTGGAGCTGGACACAGGGGTGCTTTCTTCCGCCGCCGAGAGGCCTGTCGCCTTCTCGCCCATTCCCAGGTACCCGGCCGTGGAGCGCGACCTGGCCATCATAGTGGACCGCGAAACCGAGGCCGCGGAGATAACCCGCCTGATACGGGCCTTTCCATCGGAGTTCATCGAAGAGGTCTCGGTCTTCGATTCCTTCACGGGCGGAAACATTCCCGAGGGCAAGAAGAGCCTCGCCTTCAGCATCCGCTATCGCTCCCGCGAGCGGACCCTCACGGACGAGGAGGTGGAGTCGCTCCACGAGTCCATCGTGAGCCACCTTATCGGAAAAGTCGGCGGCGAGGTCAGGGCGTAGCTGCGCCCCTCTGCGGGGACTCCCGGGCTTCAAGGCTTCTTCGACTCGATGATTATCGTTACCGGCCCGTCGTTTACGAGGCCCACGGCCATGCGGGCCGCGAACTCCCCTGTGGAAGTCCTGACCCCTTCGGCCTCGAGCCTCCTTACGAACTCCAGGTACATGGCCTCCGCCTTCCCGGGCTCCTCGGCGCCGTCGAAGGAGGGGCGATTCCCCTTTCTTACGTCGCCCGCCAGGGTGAACTGGCTCACCACGAGGGCCTCGCCGCCCGTGTCCCTGACCGAGAGGTTCATTTTGCCGCCTTCGTCCTCGAAGACCCTCAGGTTGGCGACCTTGCGGACGGTGAAATCGAGATCGGCCTCCGCGTCGCCCTTCTCCACACCCAGGAGCACGAGGAGGCCGCTTCCAATCGAAGCGAGAGTTCTTCCTCCCGCCTCGACCCGTGCCTCGGACACCCTCTGGACAAGCGCTTTCATCTTCGGCCTCTATTTTACGAAAAAAAGAATAAAAAACGGCGGGCCTGTGGGTCCGCCGCAAAGCTGATGTCATCCTAAGAAGTTAAGGGCTAATCCGGCACGAGCATCCTGAATATCTTGTGCTCCTCGTCCCCGGACTCCGTGGCGATTACCCCGGGATTGGGGAGCCCCGCGACCTTCCATGCCTTCAGGGGGTCTATGAACTCCTCCTTGACGCAGTTCTTCGGCTGGTGGATGTCCCTGCACACGCCCCTGAGGATGGGGAAGGCGTTGAACTTCTTGAAGTAGTCCCTCATGAATATTATAATGTCCATGCGCTCTTTCGTGAGCTCGTCGACGCCCTCCCTCTCTGCTATGGCGCAAGCCACCTTCTCGTTCCAGTCGTCCATTTTGACGAGGAATCCCGCGTCATCTAAATCGATCTTCATATCGCCGTATTCGATTACAGGCATAGCGCCTCCTTTCGTTGGTATCTCATATTAAGTCTCCATAATTTGTATAGCACTTAACATATCCCCTGTCAAGGCCTTTATCGAGACGGGCCTTCGGCCTTGCCGGGGTCACTCGAGCACCTCGATGTCGAGAATCATTAGCGGCCTGCCCCACATGTACGCGGTAACGGCCTCCTCCCCGAGCCGCCCCCTGACTTCTACGCCGAGGCCCTCCCTGCGGAAGCCCTCGGGAAGGTTAAGCGGAAGGTACTTCGTCCCGTCCCGGGCCACGAGCCCGAAGAACCCGCCCTCGAGGGGAATC
>JASFVA010000097.1:0-6152 GCA_050050055.1 Nitrospirota bacterium | reverse complement strand
AGGCCGTGGGCGGCCCTAATCTCCAGGGTCATGTTCTTTTCGTCCAGGAGGCGCACCGAGACGGCCTTTACGCCCATGGCCCCGGCGATGTTCTCGGCGAGGACCGAGAGGCTCTCTCCGAGGTCGTAGGCCCGGGCCAGCTCCTCGCAGAGCTCGCACATGAAGGGCGGGCAGAACTTGCCTTCCTTCACGGAGACTACCTCTTAATGCTTCTTATGAACGCGATTGTTTTCCATATCTCTTCCTTTTCCATGTCGTAGACCATGGAAGGCATCCCGCCCGGCCTGCCTCTGGTGACCGACTGATACACCTCGGCGTCCTTGCCTCCGTAGGTCCATTCGGCGTCGGTGAGGTCCGGGCCGGTTCCCCCGGTGCCGGTGCCGTGGCATTCCGAGCAGTACTCGTTGAAAAGCTCTTGCCCCTGGGCTATGGCCTCGGCATTTCCCTCGAAGGGGTTCTCAGCCCCGGCTTCGGCTGCCTGGGCCGCCATGGCAAACCATATCGCGCAGGCCGTCAGCACGGCGAAGAGGAGAACCATTCCCCTGAAAAGCGTTTTCCCCATTGGAAGTCCCTCCGGTTCGTCAGATTATTGTCCACGTAAGGCAATTATAGGTGAAAACCGCCCTCTTGGGAAGTGACAAAGTTCTCTTTTTGGGGTTTCCGGGGGGTTTATAAAGGCAGTGGGAAAGTGTAAAATTGCCCCATGGAGCAGGCTGGCCTCTTCGGCGCGAAAAGGAAGGGGAGGGGTTGCGCGTTCTGCGATATCGTAAGCGGCGAGGCCGAGGGCTACGTGGTCTTCGAGGACGAGCGCTCGATGGCCTTCTTCGACATAAAGCCCCTCATGAAGGGCCACGTGGTTCTCGTCCCCAGGAAGCACTTCGAGACCTTCGAGGACCTGCCCAAGACGTGGGTGGCGCACCTGTTCGAGAACGTCCAGATGCTCTCCCGCGCCGTGGAGAGCGCCATGGAGGCCGACGGCTCCTTCGTGGCCCTGAACAACAAGATTAGCCAGAGCGTCCCCCACGTGCACATCCACGTGGTGCCCCGGTGGCAAAAGGACGGCCTCTTCTCCAGGAACTTCGTATGGGTGCGAAGGCCGTACAGGGACGAGGCCGAGATGAGGGAGATACAGGGGAAGATAAGGAAGGCCGTGGAGGGCTTGCAAAAAGCCCCGGGATAGGTCATATAAGTATTAGGCGTGAATCTTGCCCATTTGAGGGAGGTGTGTGCGATGCCCCAATACGATTACGAGTGCAAGAAGTGCGGAAACGTGTTTACCCGGATTATGACCGTCGCGGAGCACGACAAGAAGAAGGTCAAGTGCCCCAAGTGCAAGAGCCAGAGCGTGAGGCCCGTCTATTCCGGGTTCACCGCCGTGACCTCGAAGAAGTCGTGAGGGAGCGGACGACGGCGAGCTTGAATTCGCGGGGGCACGCCCTTCCCGTGGTTGGTATATCGCCTTTTCGCGCGGTTGCTATTTGAACGCGCAGACGGGCGACGATTACTTGTTTCTCAGGCGGACGCGGGTGCCGTCCTCTATGGCGTCGTCCGGGTGCGTGATCACCTTCTCGCCCGCGTCGATGCCCGAGACGACCTCGGCCGTAAGACCGCTCCTGTGGCCGAGAGAGACTTCCCTACGGCGGGCCCTTCCGCCTTCTACCACGAAGGCCGCCCACCCGTCGGCGTGCCTGAAGAGGGCGCTTTCGGGTATCCTCAGCACGTCCTCGTCTTCCCATAGCACAAAGCGCGCCTCCACGCGGTAGCCGTCCCCGAGGCGACCCCACTCCTCGTAATGTGAGATGATATCGGATATGACCAGCACTCTCTGCTCTTCCACGCCGAGGGCCGATATCTTGGTGAAGCCCGCGGGCTCCACCCTCTTCACTTTGCCCTCCAGAGGCTCCTCCCCGCCCCAGCGCTCGAACAGCACCCGCATGCCGGGCTTTATTCTCACGGCGTCGTCCGAAAGCACGTCCGCCTCCACCTCGATGGCCCGGGTGTCGCCGATGGCGAGGAGCACTTCTCCGGCCTCTACCTTGCCCTCGCTTTCGTGATGAACCGCGAGCACGCTGCCCCCGACAGGAGATTTTAAGAGCACCTTCTCGAGCCCTTCGGCGCCGTCTTCCGCGGCCGAGTACCTCAGGGCGGTGCGCGCGGCCTCGAGGTCGTACTCCGCCACCTTCACCGCGAAATCAGCGGAACGCAGGGTGGCCTTCGCGTTGCGGTGGTCGGCTTCCGCGCGGTCGAAACTCTCGCCGGAGACGTAACCGCCATCGAAGAGGCCCGACACTCTATTGAATTCCGCCTCGGCGTAGTCGGCCTCGGCCCTGGCGGCTTTCGCCCTTTCCTCCGCGGCGCTCAGGGCCGCCCGGGCAGCGCTTACGCGCGCGGCCGCCTCGGCGCGGCTCCTGGGGTCGAGGACCTCGGAACGCCGGGGCTCGATTTCCGCCACCACCTGCCCCTTCTCGACGGCGTCTCCCACGTCGAGCTCTATGCGGCGGGCAAACCCGGCGACCGGAGCGGATATCTCGAAGCGGTCGATGACCCGGGTCTTGCCCTCCTCGACCACGCTGACGCTCATGGGGCCGCGCCCGAGCTCGGCGAAGTCGACGGGCAGGGGCCTCGGCACGAACCCATAGGCTATGGCAAGCGCCACCAGCGCCGCTACGGCGATTACGACTACCTTTCTCTTCCAATTCATCCTTGGCTACTCCTTGGTCTTCAGCACTGCCACAAGGTCAAGTTTATCCAGTTTTCTCTTTACAATCAATCCCGACACGGCGGCCGACCCCAGCACCACGGAGGCAGAAAAGGCGTAGGTGCTCGGCTCCACCACGAGGGGGACCCGGAAAAGGTCCGTCGAGAGCTTCGTCACTATATACGCGCATAGACCGTTGCCGATTATAAAACCCACGGGAATAGCGGCCAGGGTAAGTATAGCAAGCTCCCCCAGGAGGATGTAGGATATCTCCCCGCGGGTGAAGCCCAGCACGCGCAGGCTGGCAAGCTCCCTGCCCCGCTCGGAGAGCGCTATGCGCATGCTGTTATAGACCACCCCGAAGGCGATAGTGCCGGCAAGCACGGTGATGATGAGCGCATACAGGAGGACCTGCTCGCTCAGGGTCTCGCGGAAGTTTCTCACTGCGTCCCTCCGGTTTTCCGTCGACGCCACGCGGGGCATTCCGTTAAGGGCGTCGTATATCTCCGGCAGGCGCTTAGAGTCAACGGCAAGGCGCGCGCCGGATATGGCGTGCCCTTCGCGCATCATGCGGTTCAGGGCGCCGAGGCGCATGTAGCCCGAAACGCCCACGTACTGGCTGACGAGGCCCGAGACCGTCACCTGCCTTTCGGGCCTGCTTCCCTCGAGGACCTCCACCGTTACCGTGTCGCCGGGCCCGGCGCCCAGTATCTTTCCGAGGTGGTCGGTGAGCATTATCCCCTCGGGCGGGGCATCGAAGGGCTCCAGGCTGTCGTCGAGAAGCCTGTAGAGGTCGCCGCCGGGCTCCACCCCCAGAACCGACGTGCGGTAGCTCCTGTGTTCGTGCCTCAGCCTGGCGGGCACTGAGCGGTAGGCCTCGCCGTATTCGACCCCGGGGAGGCTGTTGAGCTCGAAAAGCGCCCCCCTCGAGGCGGGCTCGAAGAAGCTCACAGTGATGTCCTCGCGCTCGGCGAGGCCGAACTGGACGTCTACCATGAAGTTTATTGCGTCCTCGAAGAAACTGCCGAACATCAATATGGCACAGGCAAAGGCTATTCCGATTACCGTCAGCAGGGACTTCAGCGGCCTCCTTTCTATGTGGCGGGCTATCATCCGCGTGGGCTGCGAAAGAAAGCGCTTGAGCCCCAGGCGCTCGAAAAAGGTCTCGCGGTATGTGGTGGGAGGCTCGGGGCGCATGGCCTGAGCCGGAGGATAGACCGAGGCCCTCCATATGGAATAGACCGTCCCCGCCACGGCCGCCGAGACGCTCACGAGTATGGCGATCGCAAAGATGCCGGGCCGCAATACGTAGTCAAGGAAAGGGAATTTGTAGTAATCCATGTAGAGCTCGCTCAAGCCCTTGCCCATCCAGGCGCCCACCAGGGTGCCGCCGGCCACGCCCGCGAGGACCACCACGATGACCAGCTTGATGTAATGCACGCCGATGGCGGCGTTGCTGTAGCCGAAGGCCTTCAGGGCCGCCGCCTGCTCCCTCTGGATGCTCACGACCCGGTTTATTACGACATTAAGCAGGAAAGCGGCGACGGCAAGGAATATAATCGGGAAGATGGTCGCCATGTTGCCCAGCTGGCGGAACTCCTCGTGGAGGTAGCGGTAAGACACCTGGTCCTCCCTGCCGTAGGCGCCGAGGCCGCCGTAGGGCTCGAACAGGGAGTCGAGCCTGTCGATCGCGTCCCCGGCCTGCGCCCCGGCCGAGAGGGTGAGCACCACGTCGTTGAAGGCCCCCTCCAAGTCGTATGCCGTGCTCAGGGGCTTTCTTCCCATCCACAGGATGCCGTACCGCTTGAAATCGGGGATCGCGGTGCCCGGCTTGAGCTGGTAGATGAATTCCGGCGAGAGGGCTATGCCCACGATTGTGAAGGTTTCCTTTCGGCCGTTTATTATCGCGCCGATATTTTCGCCCGGCCTGAGGGAGTGGGCCTTGGCAAAGGATTCGCTTACCACCACCTCGTCGTCCCTCCCGGGCGCGGGATACCGCCCCTGGCGGAAGTAGAGCCGGTTCAGAAGCGGCTCCTCTGAATCCGGGACCGAGACTATCCTGCCCGTTATCGGTTCTCCGAACCCCCCGACCTCAAGCCTCGCGTCCACCACCACGCGGGTCTCTACCATCTCCACTTCCGGTATCTCGCGTATCCGCTCGCGCATGCTCTCGGGGGCGCGCTTGAGCGACATGAAGACGTCGCCGAAGCGGTAGTCCTGGTAGTAGGCCGTCCTCGTGCGCCTCAGGGAGTCGAGGGTGCTCAGGGACATGACGAAGGTCGATACGCCGCTTACAATCACAATGGCGATGGCCAGGGCCTGCCCCTTCATCCTCCACATGTCGCGCAACAGTTTGCGGTCCAGGGCCTTCATGGTCTACCAGTGGAGCTCCCGGGCGGGTTTTCGCACCTCGTTCCGGGACACTTCGGCTATCAGGCCGCCGCTTAGATGTATTACCCTGTCGGCCATGCCCGCTATGTCCGAGTTGTGGGTTATCACGGCGGTGGTCGTGCCAAGCTCCCTGTTGACCTTCTCGAGGGCCTCGAGCACCACGACCCCCGTTTCGACGTCAAGGGCGCCCGTGGGCTCGTCGCAAAGGAGGACGCTGGGATTTTTGGCTATCGCTCGGGCGATGGCGACACGCTGCTGCTCGCCGCCCGAGAGCTGCGAGGGGAAATGGTTGAGCCTTTCTCCGAGGCCCACTATGCCCAGCGCCTCCGACGGCTCCATGGGGGCCCGCGCTATGTCGGTCACGGCGGCGACGTTCTCGGCGGCCGTGAGGCTCGGGATGAGGTTATAAAACTGAAACACGAAGCCCACATGGTAGCGCCTGTACTCCGTAAGCTCGCGCTCCGTGGCCTTCGTGAGGTCCCAGCCCTCGTAGGCAACAGTCCCCGAGCTGGCCGTGTCCAGGCCGCCCAGGATGTTTAAGAGCGTGGATTTCCCGCTTCCCGAGGGGCCGAGCAAGACGACGAACTCGCCCCTGAAGATATCCAGGTCCACGCCCTTCAGGGCGTGGACCCGGACCTCGCCCATCTTGTATACCTTGGTCAGGCCCCGGCCCCGGAAGACGACTCCATCTTGGCCCATACAGCCAGATTATACAGCAAAATAACGGCATTACGAAGCGGCTTGATAAGTTCGCCGAGAGGGGGCGCTCCGCTGAGCTTCGGGCTTCGTGACGACGCTGTCTTTCTGAGGGCGAAAGGGACCCGAAGGGCTGGTCGGCTTACGCGTTTTCCCTTTAATGACAACATCGCCGCAAAGGTTGTATAATCCACTCTGATGAAGAAGCTGGCCCTCACCATAGCGGGCTCCGACCCCACGGGGGGGGCAGGCCTCCAGATGGACCTCAAGGTCTTCGGCCACTTCGGCCTCCACGGCATGGCGGTGCCCGCGGCCCTCACCGTGCAGAGCACCGAGGGTGTGGAGAGCGCCGAGGAGGTGGGGGCGG
>JASFVA010000096.1:0-6230 GCA_050050055.1 Nitrospirota bacterium | reverse complement strand
TATAGGGACATCCGACGTGGGCGAAGGTCCGGAGAAAACAATAACGAAAGCGCCCAGAGTGAGCCCAACGGCAATCACGACCCAGAGTCTGTAGTCCTTGAAATTCATCGCCATTATTTTACAGGAAAAATATGAATACAATATGAAATATGAAGTCAGGCGCCTGAAATGGCCTAATATCCGGGGGCAAACCCCAGTGGCCGGCACATCCACCGGCCGCCCCGGCGCTGCTTTGCACCGGGACCTCGCGGCATCCCGTCAACCCGGACCTTGCGCTTCGCGGGGGAAAAGCCCGCCCGCGCATTTCGCCTTGAAGGCGGGATAATCTCTATTTTCCGTGGACTTATCCCGTGGGAACCGAACAGGGACGGGGTCTTCATGTTCAGGGACGGGAAGGTGGAGGATATCTTGCTCTGACCGGGCGTCTGTGAAAAGCCGCTCGTCGCCCCTCGCCGTTCCTTTCACGGTCTATGCCATTGCGGGCTTAATAGTCCAGGTGTTTCGGCAAACCGGGACTAAAAACCGATGGCCCAAGCAAGTTGAAATGTCCATCTGGCTAAGACTAGAATGAGGAATGAAGACATTCCTAATTTGCCTTTCATGCATACTGTTTATTTCGTTCCCGGCTTATGCAGGGGAGAGCGGCTCCGAGACCCAGGAAAAGGTCCTATACACTAAGAACACCCTCTACCAGTACCTTGTAGTAGTTGATAACCTTGAGAAGCAGGAGCGTTATATCTACAACTCTAAGCGCGACTACATGCAGGGCGGCATTTCCATTGAAAACCCCGACAAGCTGATATTCCCGTATTATCAAATGTCTTTCATATCGCTGGCTTTCAGGGAAAGGAGTCCGGAGGACGTGCTCTTCGTCGGCCTGGGCGCCGGGGCCATGCCCCGTTGGTTTAACCGCCACTATCCCGAAGTCAGGACGGATGTCGTCGAGATAGACCCCGAAATCCTGAAGGTGGCCAAGGAATATTTACACTTCAGTGAAACAAAAAATATGAAAGTCCACATCTCAGACGGCAGGCGCTTCATCAAGAGGGCCAAGAAGCGCTACGACATGATTTTCCTCGACGCCTACCAGACAGACTTCATACCATTTCATATGACCACGGTGGAGTTTCTGCGGGAGGTGAAAAAAGCGCTAGATGAAAGGGGCATAGTGGTCTCCAACATAGTATCGGAGAAGAAGAACAAGTACTTCCATTCTATGATAAAGACTTATCGTGAGGTATTTTCACACCTCTACATCTTCAAGGCCGGCAGGTCCGGCAACCATATTTTCATCGCCACGAGCGACGGCAGGCTGGTGAGCCCCGAAGAGCTGCGAGACCGGGCAAAGAGGATACATCGCTTCGACATAGACATGATGCGCCTCAGCAAGTTCTACGGGACTTACTCGGACTTCTACGACCCCGACGAGGCCGAGCTCCTCACGGACGACTTCGCTCCGGTAAACCTTTACAGGTACATGGGAGAAGGGAGATAATAGGGCCATGATAAAACTGGTGGTCTTCATCTGCGGCGCCCTGGTGATGAGCTACGAGATACTCGGCAGCCGGGTGCTGGCCCCGAACTTCGGGAGCTCCGTGTTCGTCTGGGGGAGCCTCATAAGCGTCTTCCTGGGAGGGCTCTCGGCGGGCTACTACCTGGGGGGCAAGCTCGCCGACATCAATCCCTCGACCAGGAAGCTCGGCATGATAATTGTCGTGCCCGGCGTGATGTTCCTTGCGTTCCCCCTTTACGGCACGGCGGTCTGCGACTGGATTTTTGAAATGGACCTCGGCATCAGGATGAGCCCCCTTCTCGCTTCGCTTGTCCTTTTCTTTTTGCCCTCCGTTGTTCTGGGGATGGTCAGCCCCTATACTGCGAAACTCATGATATGCAGCCTTCACACCTCGGGCGCGACGGTGGGCACGCTCTACGCGCTCTCCACTTTCGGGAGCATCGTCGGTACGCTCTTTACTTCCTTCTACCTGATAACGGTAGCCGGGGTTACGAAACTCATAATGGGACAGGGGGCGGTGCTCATCGCGATCACCATCCCTCTCCTTTTCATGAGGCTCAGCTGCCCGAGCATCGACGTCAGTAAACACGAAGGCCCGGGGCCGGGCGGGACATCCTTCCCTGGATAGCGGTGGCCGGGCACGAACATCATACCGGGCTGCATGAACATGACCGCAGCCACGGCGTCCATGGTCACGTCCATGGCGTGGTTGACCCCGCAATTTTTACCGCGGAGCGCGGTATCTGGGCGGTCAAATGGTCGCTTTTGGGGTTGGGCGCCACGGCGGCCCTGCAGGTCGCCGTGTTCGTTCTCACAGGAAGTGTGGCTCTTCTTGCCGACACAATACATAATTTTGGCGATGCTCTCACCGCCCTGCCGCTCTGGGCGGCTTTCGCTCTGGCCCGCCTACGCCCCACAAAGCGCTTCACTTACGGTTTCGGCCGTGTGGAGGACCTGGCCGGTTTATTCATAGTAGGTATAATTCTGTTCAGCGCGATAGTTGCGGGATACCAGTCCGTGGAGCGTTTTATACATCCCCGCGAGATAGAGCACGTGTGGGCCGTCGCCCTGGCGGGACTGATTGGCTTTGCTGGAAACGAGGCAGTCGCCATGTTCCGCATCAGGGTAGGGCGCGAGATAGGAAGCGCCGCCCTGGTGGCCGACGGGCATCACGCCCGCATCGACGGGTTTACAAGCCTGGGGGTGGTGGCGAGCGCCGTAGGACTATGGCTCGGCTTTCCCTATGCCGACCCCCTGGCGGGAACCGTAATCACTGCCCTGATAATCAGAATCGTATGGCACTCCGGCAAGGAGGTCCTGACACGGTTTCTCGAAGGCGTGGACCCGGAAGTGGTGGATGAAATCAGACAAGCCGTCGGGCAAGTGGAAGGCGTGCGCGGAGTGAGCGAAGTGCGCGTGCGGTGGCTCGGCCACCGGCTGCACGCGGAGGTGAACGTTACCGTGGGAGAATCACTGAGCGTCCAACAGGGCCACAAAATCGCCGTGGAAGCGCGCCACTGGCTGCTCCACCACCTTGCATACCTTTCGAACGCCATCATCCATGTGGACCCCGCCAACCTTCCGGGCGAAGAGCACCACCGCGTGGAGAATCACGCCCACGGAGATTTTGCGGAGCACCGCCACGACTGATAGGCTTAACTCTATTCCATCACCTGGCGGGCGGCCCGGCGGCCCTCCTCCACGGCGGCCACCCAGTGCTGGTGCCCATTCAGTTCCGCGTGGGCGAAGGCGATTCGCCCGAAGGGCTTTCTTATGACGTCCGGAGGGGCGGGCTTTCCGCCTTTTCCGAAATAGAAACCCGGTTGAGGGTTCAAATAAGCGTACATCCAGCGGTTCAGTATTATCCCGGCAACATCCCTCTCCGCATCGAAGCCCGATTCTTTGAAAAGCCGCTCCATCTGGCTAACTATCTGGGCCTCGTACTCGGCATAGCTGGTCCCGAGCATCTTTCGGCGTCCCCGCTCTCCCTGCTCTTCAACGGGCAGGCCGGGCTCGTGGAAAGACACGTAGAACGTAAGCACGTTCGGCTTGTCCGGATGGAGGGGCGGCCGGTAATCTCCCACCATCATGGGCTTTCGGATGTTGCACCCGAACCCGAAGCCGCCGAACCATTTGCAGGCTGTAAGCCCGAGCCTATAGAGAAACCGCCAATTGGTGACTGCCACGTTTGCAACCAGAATCGGCGAGACGTGGAACTGTCCATAGGCCGATTGGTGCCCGTCGGGGAGGTCGCGAACCACCTGTCTGGCAATACGCCCTCCCGTTGCCATCACCACCCCCCGCGACTTCACGCTGTAAAGCCGCCCGCCTTTCTGATAGACGACGGAGACGCGTTTACCGTCGCCTGAGCCCTCGTGCTCCACACCCACGACCGACGAGCCCAGGCGGAGGCGCACCCTGTTTGCGGCCCTGTCCAGGGCAGCGAAATTCACCCGCCCGTTATGGACGTCCTCGAAGTTCTGTCTGCCCTCTATGGCGTCCGGCACAAGCTTCTTTACGAAGAGCCGGCTGAAGGCGTCGTTGCCCCCCGGAAAGGAATGCCAGTGGCTCGTCTTTAGCGAGCGACGGCCTCTGAATTCCCGAAAGCCGGGCATCGAGACCTGGCGGGCGGTGTAGGCGCTTATCGCGTCCGAGCCCAAGCCCACCACGCTCGCCAGCACAGGGTCGGCGAATTCCGTGACTGCCGGGTCGAGGCCCATGACTTCCTCGATATAATGCTTGTAGGTGATGCCGTCGAGCCAGCGCTCGTAGTCATCACCCTTGTACTCCGGAGGGTCTGCCGTGCGCCACCGGAGCAAGTCCTCGCGCGCCTTGTCGGAGTAAGGGCTGTCGCTGAATTTGTTCTCCCATACGCCCCTGGCCCACCGGCCTCCGCCGCCGCCGTCAAAATGGTAGCCTATGCTCTCCGAGGTGAACCAGAGCCTGTAGCCGAAGTTCGTGGGATCGAACTCCAGAGGCTCGAGGTCCTTGGGGAGCTCCCCGTACTCGAACTCCGTCGGGACTCCCAGCTCCTTGTAGATTTCGTAGCCGGGGATGCCCGGGCGGTCTATGACGCCAAAGGCGTTCGACGCCTGGGGGGCGATGAGCCGCTCTCCCTGCACCATGAACTCGTTTCGCTTCGCCGCGCCCCCGAAAATGGGATGGTTTTCTATAATGAGACAGCGGGATTTTTCCGGCGCGTGCTTCGAGAACTCCCATGCGGCACCGAGGCCGCTCAATCCTCCGCCGGCCACGACGAGGTCGTAGGTCTCTCCGGTATCGACGACGTCGCTCAAGGTGCTGTACTCGCCCCCCGCGATGCCCTTAAACACCCGGATGACCTCTCCCGTGTTTCCCGGCGAGGGGGCGTAATCGCCCACTCCGCCGTAGCCGGGCCTTGACGGCGTCGCGGCGAGCAGCCTCGCGGGGGCGGAAAGACAGAGTAGTCCGGCCCCGGCGCCCAGAAGCACGCCGTTCAGGAAATCGCGCCGCGTGATCGACCGGCTTATAAGGCCGGTGCGGCAGCGCGGGGTTCTTTTGCTCTGCCTCATTCCTGTTTCCTGATTATATCAGAGGAGAGGAACAAGACAAAGCCAGGCCTGCCAAGGTGCAAATGTCCATAGCGTTAATCTGCGAACCTGCAGGGATAAGGGCCGGCCGCCCCCTACTTCATCCTCAGCGCCGCCCTTATGAAGCGGCCCAGATCGCCGTCCAGGACGGCCTCCACGTTCCCCGTCTCCACGCCCGTGCGGTGGTCCTTGACCATCTGGTAGGGGTGGAGCACGTAGCTCCTTATCTGGGAGCCCCAGGCGATTTCCTTCTTCTCGCCCATCATGCCCTCCATCTCCTTCTCCTTTTCCTTGAGCTGGAGGTCGTAGAGCCGCGCCTTCAGGACCTTCATGGCCGTCTCGCGGTTACGGTGCTGCGAGCGGTCGTTCTGGCAGCTTACGACGATGCCCGTGGGGAGGTGGGTGATGCGCACGGCCGAGGAGGTCTTGTTGACGTGCTGCCCCCCGGCGCCCGAGGCCCTGAAGGTGTCCAAGCGGATGTCCTCGTCCCTCACCTCCACGTCGATGTCCTCGTCGCCTATGTCGGGGTAGACGAGCACCGCCGAAAACGAGGTGTGCCTGCGCTTGTTGGCGTCGTAGGGGGATATGCGCACGAGCCTGTGGACGCCCGCCTCCACCCTCAGGTGGCCGTAGGCGTAGGGGCCGCCTATCTGGAGGGTGGCGCCCTTTATGCCCCCCTCGTCGGCGTACTGGATGTCGAGCATGCTGGCGGAATAGCCGTTTCGCTCGGCCCACCGGAGGTACATCCTCATGAGCATGCTGGCCCAGTCCTGGCTCTCCAGGCCGCCGGCCCCGGGGTTTATCATAACGATGGCGTCCCCGGGGTCGTGGGGGCCCGAGAGGAAGCTCCTGAGCTCCAGCTCCTCCACGGCCTCGGCCAGCTCCTCCGTCTCCCGCGCGATCTCGCCCGCGAAGAGCTCCCCCTCCTCCTCCTCGAGTATCTTCGAGGAATCCTCGAGGTACAGGAGCCTGTCCACCGCCTCGCGGAAGGGGCTGAGCACGGCCTCGGCCCGGGCCTTCTCCTTGCCCAGGGCCTGCATCTTCTCGGGCGAAGACCAGTACTCCTCGGTCTGGAGCTTCTTCTGTATGTCGGCTACTTGTTTTTCCAGGCGGGGTATATCAAAGATAACCTCTGAGGTGGTCCACCT
>JASFVA010000095.1:0-6235 GCA_050050055.1 Nitrospirota bacterium | reverse complement strand
CAGTGGCTCCTGGTGGTCTCCCCGCAGGTCATACACATCGGCTTCATGCTCATGCTCCTGGGCCACCTGGTGAGCGCCTACGGGAGCTTCAAGGGGACGATGGTGGCCGTGGAGGGAAGCCGGGCGAGGCTGCCAAACGGCGTGACGCTCAAGGTTAGCCGCCTGGACGTGAAGCTCACGCCCTCGGGCTTCCCCACGGACTGGAGGGCCGACGTCGTCTATCTGAAGGACGGCGAGACGCTGAAGACGGACTACTCCGCCCCCAACAGGCCTTCCTTCCACGGCGGATACGGGGTCTACGTCAAGCAGGTGAGGCCCTTCCCCATGAGGGCGGCCCTCATCGAGGTGACCCGCGAGCCCGGGGCCCCCTGGGCGCTGGGGGGAGGGGCGGTCTTCATGCTGGGGACGATAGCCCTGGTGGCGCTCAAGATGTCGAGGGAGCAATAGGCGTGCCGGAGTTCGTCGTCCACGAGCACCACGCGAGCCACCTGCACTACGACTTCAGGCTCGAGATGGAAGGGGTGCTCAAGTCCTGGGCCATCCCCAAGGGCCCCTCCATGGACCCCGCCCAGAAGAGGCTCGCCGTCCAGGTGGAGGACCACGACCTGGACTACGGCAGGTTCGAGGGGATAATCGCCGAGGGAGAGTACGGCTCGGGGGCCGTGGTCATCTGGGACAGGGGCGCCTACAGCCTCAAGGAGGGGGCGCCAGAGGAGGGAAAGCTCGAGTTCGAGCTCGAGGGCGGGATACTGAAGGGCCTGTTCGCCCTCGTCAGGATGTCGGGGAAGAAGAAAGAGTGGCTCCTGATAAAGAAGAAGGACGCGCACGCCGAGCCGGGCTTCCGGGTGAAGCAGGCCCTGACCCCGGCCAGGAGGAGGACGCTGAGGGTCAAGAGCTTCAGCCAGTGAAAACCGCTTCGGCGCGGCCGGGCTCTCCCGCGCCACTTGTATCCCCGGCCGATATGGAATAAGATACTACGTCATGAAACTCAACAGCGCAGAGATACTGGAGTTCATAAGAGAGCCCAGGATAGCCTACTTCTCCATGGAGATAGGCGTCCGCCACGACATACACACCTATAGCGGGGGCCTGGGCGTCCTGGCCGGCGACACCATACGCTCCTCGGCGGACCTCAAGCTCCCCATGGTGGCCGTGACCCTCGTGAGCAAGAAGGGCTACTTCGAGCAGGACCTCGACGAAAAGGGCAACCAGATGGAACGGCCCGCCGACTGGGAGCCCTCGAAGTTCACCGCCCTGATGGGCGAGCGCGTCCACCTGGCCATCGAGGGCAGGCGGGTGGCGGTGCAGGCCTGGCTCTACGTGCAGTCCAGCGTCACGGGGGGCAAGGTCCCCATACTCTTCCTGGACACGGACCTGGAGGAGAACTCGGCCGAGGACAGGGAGATTACCTCGCACCTCTACGGCGGCGGCCAGCGCTACAGGCTAATGCAGGAGGCGGTGCTGGGCATAGGCGGCGTGAGGATGCTCAGGGAGCTGGGCTTCGAGATAAGGAAGTACCACATGAACGAGGGCCACGCCAGCCTCCTGACCCTGGAGCTCCTGCAGGAGTTCAAGCGGGACATCGAGGAGGTCTGGGACGAGGACCTCGTCTGGGACTACCCCAGGGTGAGGGACCTCTGCGTGTTCACCACCCACACCCCGGTGGCGGCGGGGCACGACAAGTTCCCCTACGACCTGGTGAAGGAAGTGCTCGGCCCCATCTTGCCCGAGCACATCCTGAAGAAGCTCGGGGGCCCGGAAAACCTCAACATGACGCTCCTGGGCCTCAACCTCAGCGAGTACATAAACGGAGTGGCCAAGAAGCACCGCGACGTGTCGAAGGTGATGTTCCCGGGCTACGAGATATCCTCCGTCACAAACGGGGTGCACTCCTTTTCCTGGACCTCCGAGAGCATGAAGAAGCTCTTCGACAGCTACCTGCCCGGATGGGCCAACGAGCCCGAGGTCTTCGTGCGCGTGGGGCGCATACCGGACGAGGAGCTGTGGGCGGCCCACATGGAGGCGAAGGAAAAGCTCATTAACCACATCAACCAGGTTAGCGCCGCCGCCATGGACCCCAGCGTCCTGACCATCGGCTTCGCCCGGAGGGCCACGGCCTACAAGAGGGCGCAGCTCCTTTTTTACGACATAGAGAGGCTCAGGAGGATCGGAAAAGGCAAGATGCAGCTCGTCTACGCCGGGAAGGCCCACCCCAAGGACCAGCCGGGCAAGGAGGGCATAAGGTACATCTTCCAATGCATGGAGAAGCTCGGGGGCGACGTCAAGGTGGTCTACCTCAAGAACTACGACATGCGCCTGGCCCTGGCGATGGTGGCCGGGGTGGACGTCTGGCTCAACACCCCCCTGAGGCCCCACGAGGCCTCCGGCACCTCGGGGATGAAGGCCGCCCACAACGGCGTTCTGAACTTCAGCGTCCTGGACGGCTGGTGGATTGAGGGGCACATCGAGGGCTTCACCGGATGGTCCATAGGCCCCGACCCCACGGAGACCGAGCTCGGCCTGGCCAGCGACGAGACGGACGCCGGGGACCTCTACGACAAGCTCGAAAAAATAATCATCCCCACCTACTACGACGACAGGCGCACCTGGGTGAGGATGATGCAGAACGCCATCGGGAAGAACGCCTACTACTTCAACTCCCACCGCATGATGCGCCGCTACGTCACCGAGGCCTACATAAGGTAGCGGCCCCCGGGCCCCTTGAACGGCGGGCCCTTATGCAATATCATTTTAGAACCATGCCCCAGGAGCTACAGGACCGGCTGGCGCGGCACGTCGGGGCGCTGGCCGAGGACATCGGCGTAAGGAGCTACCTCGACCTCGCGAGGCTCGAAAGCGCTGCCTCCTACATAGAGGACAGGTTGCGCGAGGCGGGCATAGAGGCCCGCCGGCAGGAGTTTTCCTACAGGGGCGAGACGTATTTCAACGTCCTGGGGGAGGTGGAGGGCACGGGCCCCTCCGGGGAGGCCCTCCTGGTGGGGGCGCACTACGACACCGTCACCGGGAGCCCCGGGGCCGACGACAACGCCAGCGCCGTGGCCGGAATGATAGAACTGGCCAGGCTCGCCGCGAAGAGCCCCCTGCCCCTGACGGCGAAGTTCGCGGCCTTCACCCTCGAGGAGCCGCCGGCGTTCCGGAGCAGCCGCATGGGGAGCATGGTCTGCGCCGAGAGCCTGAGAAAGGAGGGCGCGAGGCTGAGGGGGATGATCTCGCTGGAGATGATAGGCTACTACACCGACGAGCCCGGCTCCCAGTACTACCCCCTCCCGGGCTTCGGCCTCAAGTATCCCAGCAGGGGAAACTTCATCGCCTTCGTGGGCGACATGGCCTCGAAGAGGTTCACCAGGGAGGTGAGGGACGCCTTCCGGGCCTCATCCACGCTTCCCGTGGAATCCCTGAACACGCTGAGCCTGGTGCCCGGCGTGGACTTCTCCGACCACCGCTCCTTCTGGAAGCACGGCTACCGGGCCTTCATGGTCACGGACACCGCCTTCTACCGCAACCCCCACTACCACGCCCCCTCGGACCTGCCCCGCACGCTGGACTACGGGCGCATGGCCGAGCTCGTGCGCGGCCTCTATTTGGCCCTGGCCGAGCTTTCCTGAAACGCTTTTTTTGTTTTTGAAAAGGAAATAATGCAAAATAGGTCATGAAAGGCATACCCTTAGAGGAGATAGACCACGTCCTCCTGGACCTGGACGGCACACTCCTGGACAAGTACTTCGACGACTACTTCTGGCACCACCTGGTGCCGGAGAGCTACGCCGAGAAGCACGACGTGAGCTTCGGCAAGGCCCGGGACTACCTGCTGGACACCTACAGGCACCACGAGGGCACTCTCAACTGGACAGACATAGACTTCTGGTCCAGGGAGCTCCACCTCGACATCCCGGCCCTGAAGGAGCAGATAAGGCACCTCATAGACGTCCACCCCCACGTGGAGGATTTCCTCAGGGCCATGAGGCGGAGGGAAAAGCACGTGGCGCTCCTCACCAACGCCCACTCCAAGACCGTGAAGCTCAAGTTCAGGGAGACGGGAATCGGCAAGTACTTCGACGGCGTGGTGACCTCGGCCGAGATGGGCGCGCCGAAAGAGGAGAGGCTCTTCTGGGAGAAGGCACAGGGCCTCCTGGGCTTCGACCCCGGGAGGTCCCTTTTCATAGACGACACCGAGGCCTGCCTCAGGGCCGCGCGGGACTTCGGCATAAGGCACGTGGTGCTCAAGGGCAGGGCGAGCTCGAGAGAGGAGCCCAAGAGCTCGGAGGAGTACGTCTACATAACGGACTTCGACGAGCTCCTGGAGGAGTAGGGAAGAGGCGAGGGTTGGCCTTTTATGGAAGAGCTGAGCGTTGACTTCCTCATAATCGGCGGCGGGGTGGCGGGCCTGAGGGCCGCCATAGCCCTGGCCCCCCACGGGAGCGTCTGCGTCCTCACGAAGGACGTGGCCACGGAAAGCGCCACGGGCTACGCCCAGGGGGGAATAGCCGTGGCCCTCTCGGACGAGGACACGGTGGGCGTCCACTACGAAGACACCCTCCGCGCGGGCGACGGCCTCTGCAACGAGGAGGCCGTCAGAATACTGGTCGAGGAGGGCCCGGAGCGCATCCGGGAGCTCATCTCCTGGGGCGCCGAGTTCGACCGCGAGGGCACGAAGCTCGCCTTCGGCCTCGAGGCCGCCCACTCGAAAAAGCGCGTGCTCCACGCCCACGGCGACGCCACGGGGAGGGAGCTGGTGAGGGCCCTCATCGGGAAGGCCCGCTCCTACGACTCCGTGAGCAGGATCCCCTTTTCGGTGGTCACGGACCTCATGGTGGAGGACGGGGAGTGCCGCGGGGCCCTGGCCCTGATGAAGAGGCAGCTCACGGCCATATCGGCCAGGGCCACCGTCCTGGCCACGGGAGGCGGCGGGCAGGTCTACTCCGTGACCACGAACCCCCAGGTGGCCACGGCCGACGGGGCGGCCATCGCCTTCAGGGCGGGGGCTGAGCTGGTGGACATGGAGTTCGTGCAGTTCCACCCCACGGCGCTCTTCCATCCGGCGGCGCCGCACTTCCTCCTAAGCGAGGCCATGAGGGGCGAGGGCGGCAGGCTCCTGAACGTCAAGATGGAGCCCTTCATGAAGCGCTACCACCCCGACGCCGAGCTCGCCCCCCGCGACGTGGTCTCCAGGGGGATAATCTCCGAGATGGTCGAGACCTCGGCCAGGCACGCCTACCTGGACATGAGCCACCTCGACCCGGAACGGGTGCGGGCGCGCTTCCCCAGGATATACGAGACCTGCCTCCAGTTCGGCGTGGACATCACGTCCAAGCCCATCCCGGTGTGCCCCGCGGCCCACTACATGATGGGAGGGGTCAGGACAGGCCTCGGCGGGGCGACCTCCATAAGGGGCCTCTACGCCGCCGGAGAGGTGGCCTGCACGGGCCTGCACGGCGCAAACAGGCTTGCCTCAAACAGCCTGCTGGAGGGCCTGGTCTACGGGGCCCGCACCGGCGAGGCCGCCTCCGCAAGCCCCGTCAGGGCCGCCGCGAAGGCCCCTTCGGCCGGGACCGTCCACACCATCCCGGCCCACGACGAGATCAGGGGAAGGCTCCGGAGGCTCATGTGGGACAGGGTGGGCATCATAAGGTGCGCCGAGTCGCTCGGGGAGGCCCTGGGCTTGCTCGAGAGGTGGGACTACATACTGGACAAGGCCTTCCTCACGAGGCGCGAGCTGGAGCTAAAGAACATGCTCCAGGTGGCGGGCCTCATAACCCGGGCCGCCCTGGCCCGGAAGTGCAGCGTGGGGGCGCACTACCGCTCGGACTTCCCAAACAGGGGCGAGCGCTGGAGGACCAGGAGGGTCTACTCGCTCCGCGGCGTGAGGGAAGAGGAAAGCCCCTTCTGAGTCTCACCCTGCGTAATGGGTAAGACAGGAGGCTGGAGTGATGATTAAGGAGAGCGAGCAGGGTGTCAGGTTCCGTGTGGGCCGAAGGCTATGATGCTCATGCCAGCCAGGGTCACGGCCGCGCCCAAGAGGTCCCAGCGGTCAGGCGGAACGCCGTCGACCCACCAGAGCCAGAACACGGCGACCGTGACATACACGCCGCCGTACGCCGCGTACGTCCGTCCCGCCGCAGTGGGATGGAGGCTGAGGAGCCAGGCGAACGCCGCAAGGCTGAGCGCACCGGGCACCAGAAGCCAGGGCGAACCGCCCTGCCGCAACCACAGGTAC
>JASFVA010000094.1:0-6256 GCA_050050055.1 Nitrospirota bacterium | reverse complement strand
TCAGCGTGGAGGGAAGCGATGCGGGCGCCGTGGCCGGGGTCCGCCAGGAGCTTCCCACGGGCGCCACGGTGGAGGCCACGGTGGAGCAGGAAAGGAGCGTCTCCAACCGAACGCCGGAGCAGCATGCAGCAAGGCTCGGGCTCAGCGTCACCCAGTCGCTTCTGAGGGGTTTCGGGCCAGCGGTGAACCTGGCCAGCGTGCGGCAGGCCGAGCTGGAGGCCGCGGCCAGCGCCCACGAGCTCAGGGGCTTCACCGAGGCTGTCGTGGCCGACGCGGAGGCCGCCTACTGGAACTACGTGCTGGCGAAGAAGGAGATAGAGATATTCGAGCGCTCCCTGGAGGTCGCGCGGAAGCAGCGCGACGAGGTCGAGCTGCGCATCGAGGTCGGGATACTGCCCGAGATAGAGGCGGCGGCCGCGCGGGCCGAGGTCGCCCGGCGCGAGCAGGCCCTGATAGACGCGCGCAGCCTTCTCGAGGAGCGACGGCTGCGGCTTCTGCGGCTCATGAGCCCCGGCCGGGAGGGAGGGCTCGACCGGCAGGTCAACGCCACGAGCGAGCCGGCCATAGAGCCAGGCCCGATAACGGACCTCCCGGACCGCCTCACCCTTGCCGAGCGGAGGCGCCCCGACCTCCTCGAAGCTCTCTTGCGCCTCGAGCAGAACAGGCTGGACACCATAGTGACCCGGAACGGCCTCCTGCCGCGGCTGGACCTCTTCGTCGCCCTGGGGAAGACGGGCTACGCCGACAGCTTCTCCGAATCCTTCCGCGAGCTAGAGGGCGACACCTACGACTTCGCCGTCGGCGTGCGGCTTAGCCACTTCGTCGGAAACCGCGCCGCCGAGGCCAGGGCCCTGGCGGCCCGGGCCTCGCTGCGACGGGGCGAGGAGGCCGTGGCGAACCTCAGGCAGCTCGTCGGGCTGGACGTGAGGCTCGCCGTAAATGAGGTCGAGCGCGCCCGGCGGCAGATCTCGGCCACCAGGGCCACCCGCGTCTTCCAGGAAGAGACCCTGGATGCCGAAAAGGAGCGTTTCGACGTGGGCGCCAGCACCGCGCTACTGGTTGCGCAGGCCCAGCGCGACTTGCTGGCCGCCCGTATCGCCGAGGTCGAGGCGGTGGTCGGCTACCGCGTCGCCCTCATCGGGCTCTACCTCGCCGAGGGAAGTCTGCTCGAACGCCGCGGAATTAGCCTGCCCCAGGCCGAGGCCCCGTGAGGCGGGTGGCTGTGACCCCTTTCGACCCGCATCCGCGCCGGGGGCCTTCGCGGTTTGGAGGGAGAATGGCAGGCGGCAACAGGCGAGGCTGGAATCAACCCAAGGAGAAATTCGCAGGGGAACACATCCAAAAGGCCGGCCCTGCTGTATAATGGTGAGAGGCGATTAATAAATTCAAGGGGTATTGGATATGAAAAGATACGGGATGCTTCTTATTCTGCTTGTCGGCGCCGCACTGGGCGCCGCCTTGGTCGTGTACGGGCCGCACTACATAGAGCCCCTCATTCCGGGGGCGGGCACGCCCGGCAAGGGGGGAATCGAGGGGCTCGTGACGAAAAAGCGTCTGGAGACCGACAGGCTTCTGGTGACCCTGAAGGCCCCCGAGGGCGCCATACTCGTCACCTTCAGGAAGAAGGTGGCGGAGATCGACCTCCTCGTCGAAGAGGGGGATACGGTCAACCTTAAGATCAAGAGCTACCGGCCCTTTGTCGATGACCCGGGCATCAACAGGGTCAGGAAGCCGGACCAGAGGGAAGAGGAGCCCGAGCAAAAGGAAGAGATGCCGGCGCGGATGGAAGAGTTGCCTCCTCAAAAGGAAGAGGTGCCGGCGCCCGCCGAGCCCGCCGAGACAGAGCAGCCCGCCGAGACAGAGCAGCCCGCGGCCCAGGAGGAGGCAGCCCCCGTTTCCAACTCGACGATCTGAGGCTGAGGCGGGCTCCCGCGGCTGATCCGCCCCTCTGCGGTAATTGAGATAGTGGGAAGTTTATGACCAGACCGCATTTCTGAAAGGTCCTCTATGGGGCCGGGCTTGATGCCACGTCTTTCTTCTCAAACCCTTCCTTGGTTTGCCATGTGCCTTGCAATTTGGCGAAATCCGGCCAGAAGCAATAATCATGCAGTTTACAGTTGGGGGAAACATCAAGCAGCGCGGGCGGCAGGGAGGCATTAGTCCGCGCCTTTCTTATTCTTCCTCCCGGGAAGAGGCTGTGGTGGCGGTGCAGGGATTCGAACCCCGGACTCTGCGGATATGAGCCGCATGCTCTAACCGACTGAGCTACACCGCCTCACGGGGCTTCGGCAGAAGATAATTATACCAGATTCCCGTCCCCTCAGTAAAAGAGCTCGAACCGCCTCGCCCTCACGTTTATGAGAAGGCCCACGGCGATGAAATTCGTCACCATGGCCGTGCCGCCGTAGCTCATGAACGGAAGCGGGATGCCCACCACGGGCATGATGCCCAGGGTCATGCCTATGTTGATGAAGACGTAGAGGGTGAACATGAAGGTTATGCCCAGGGCGAGCATCCTCCCGAAGGCGTCCTTGGCCCTCGCGGCGATGTCTATGCCCCGCATGATGAGGCCCAGGTATACCAGGAGAAGCAGGAGGCTGCCGGCGAAGCCCCATTCCTCGGCAAAGACCGAGAAGACGAAGTCCGTGTGCTTTTCCGGCAGGAACCTGAAGGGCCCCTGGGTGCCCTTCAGGTAGCCCTTCCCCGCGATGCCGCCCGAGCCTATCGCCACCTTGGACTGGTTGATGTGGTAGCTAATGCCCTCGGGGTCCACGTCGGGCTGCACGAAGGCGACGATGCGCTTTTTCTGGTAGTCCTTAAGCTCGTCCCAGAAGATGTTGCCCATGAAGGGGACCGATATCACGGCCAGCGCCAGCGCCACCACCACGACCTTCTTCCCCACGCCCTTCGTCAGGGACATGACGACGAAGAGGGCGAGCATTATGAGGCCCGTGCCGAGGTCCGGCTGTTTGATGATAAGGAGCAGGGGTACGAGCGTCAGGGCGGCGAAGCCGAAGACGAGGTCCCTTACGCTCATCTTCCCCCTGAGGCCGCTCATCCAGTGAGAGAGTGCGACGATGAAGGCCAGCTTGAAGAGGTCGCTGGGCTGGAAGTTCACGGGCCCCAGGCTTATCCAGCGGGTGGCGCCCATGCCGGTCCTGCCCATCACGAGGACCACCACGAGCAGGGCGATGCCGGCGCCGTAGACCGAGTAGGCATACCGGTTGAGCCACGCGTAGTCTATGCTTACCACGGCGGCCATGGCCCCCAGCCCCACGAGGAGCCAGTAGAGCTGCCTTACGTAGTAGGAGGGGTGCTCTCCCCCGCCCAGGGGGCGCGTGGCGCTGTAGATGGTCATTATGCCCATCAGGCTGAGGAGCACCGCCGCCCCCAGGACCAGCCAGTCGAAATTAGTTATCAGTCTTCTGTCTATCTTCAGCATGTTCTTCGAGGGAGGCCATGTAGGCCTCGATGGCCTTCTTCGCTATGGGCGCCGCGGCCGAGCCGCCGTGCCCCCCGTGCTCCACGAACACCGCCAGGGCTATCTCGGGCTCTTCCTCGGGGGCGAAGGCCACGAACCAGGCGTGGTCCCGGAAGCGCTCCTCCATCATGCCCAGCCTTTCGAGCTCCTTTCGCTTCTTGAGCGAGATGACCTGGGCCGTGCCCGTCTTTCCGGCGATTTCCGTGAAGCTGCTCAGGGCGGCCCGGCCCGTGCCGTGCCTCTCGTTGACCACCCCCCCGAGGGCGTGCCTTACGAAGTCGAGAGTCTCTTTGCCGACCCGTGCCCTGGAGACCGGCCGGGGAAGCTCCTCGGGCCTCACTATCCCGGGGCTGTAGAGATTTCCCCCGTTTGCCACCGTGCTCATCATCCGGGCAAGCTGCATCGGTGTCGCCAGGACGAAGCCCTGCCCTATGGAGGTGTTGTAGGTCTCGCCCATGTACCAGGGCTCGCCGAGGGCGCGCCGTTTCCACTCCCTGTCGGGCACGAGGCCCGATTTCTCCTGCACCAGGGGGATGCCCGTGGCGCTCCCGAGGCCGAACATGCGGGCGTATTCCGCGATGGTGTCGATGCCTATCTTTTCGCCCGCCTTGTAGAAGTATATGTCGCAGGACTCCACGATGGCCCTGTGCAGGGAGACATTGCCGTGGCCGCCCGGCTTCCAGCAGCCGAAGGTCCAGCGGCCGAGCCTAACCCTTCCACTGCAGTAGACCTTCTCCTTCGTGTCTATGGCCCCGCTTTCCAGGCCGGCGATGGCGGTCAGTATCTTGAAGGTTGATCCCGGCGGATACTGGCTCTGGAGCGCCCTGTTCAGAAGGGGGTAGCGCTCTCCCCTGCTCAGGCGCCTCCAGTCCGAGGGGCCTATGCCCCTCGAAAAGAGGTTCGGGTCGAAGGAGGGCCGGCTCACCAAGCCCAGGACCTCGCCGGTGTCGGGCTTGAGCGCCGCCAGGGCGCCGGCCCGGTCTCCGAAGGCCTCCTCGCTGGCCATCTGGAGGTTCACGTCCATGCTCAGGTAAAGGTCGCTGCCCCTCCGGGGCGGCTCCTCCGTGAGGATCCTCAGCTGCCTGCCCAGGGCGTCCACCTCGATGACGCGCCTGCCGGGCGTGCCCCGGAGGTGCCTGTCGTAGAGCTTTTCGACTCCCCATTGCCCTATGAAGGACTGGGGCGGAACCCCCTCGTAAGCCGGGTCCCTGGCCTGCTCCGGCCTTATTCTGCCGAGGTACCCCACCAGGTGGGCGCCCACCTCGCCGAAGATGTAGTGTCTCGTCTGCTCGACGTCTATGGTCAGGCCGGGGTAGTCCGAGAGCCGCGCCTCTACGGCCGCCGTCTCCTCGAAGGTCAGGCCCTCCTTGAGCTTTATGGTGACCAGCGGGCTGGGGTGGTCCTCTATCTTCCCGAGTATCTCTTCCGGCGGGACGTCGAGGAACCGGGATATCGCGCCCACGTCGGCCTCCTGGGCCATCTCCGGGAGCAGGGAGACGGAGTAGAAGGCGGAGTTCTTGACCAGGGGGATGCCGTTGCGGTCGAATATTATCCCCCTGGGGGCGGGCATCTTTTCCACCCTGAGGCGGTTTTCCGCCGAGAGCTCCTTGTACTCGGAGCCCCTGACGACCTGGAGCTGCCAGAGCCTGAAGGTGAGGACGAAAAAAAGGATGGCCACCACCCCGACTATGGGCCTTATCCTGTCTTTGACGTTCTCGTCATTCATCGCCCGGCCTCAGGAAAACCCCTATTACCCCGTTTACGGCGGCCTGCCCCAGCATCGCCCTCGCGGCGTCGGCCGTGCCCGCGTGGGCCTTGGCGAAGAAGGAAAGCGAGGCCAGCGAAAGCGTCCCGTCGGCCCAGGTTATGGCGAACAGGCTGAGGGCGCCCAGGAGGGGGCTCCAGCGGAGGAAGCCCCCGGTGACGACGGACGCGAGGATGCCCGCCGTGCCCTTGCTCAGCAGGTTGGGGCCCAGCAGGTGGCCCGAAAGCGAGTCCGCTATGGCGCCTATCAGGGCGCCGAAGGCCGCGCCTTTCAGGGGGCCGTGCCTGAGGCCCACGTAGTAGACGGGAAGGACCGTAAGGTTCGGCCTGATGCCGAGCACCTGGAGCCTGGACTCCAGGACGAAGCAAAGGGCCGTAAGGAGCGCAATGGCGAGTATCCCGAACTCCCTCTTCATCTCTTTATTATGATTACCTCTTCCACCTTGCCGGTGTCGGCCAAGGGAAGCGCCTCTATCCTGTGGAAAAGCGCGCCCTCGGGGGTTGATACGCTTATCACCGTTGCAGCCGGGATCCCCGGGGGAAACAGGCCGTCCAGGCCCGAGGTGACCGCCGTCTCTCCGGGGGCGACCCCTGTGTCGGCCTCCACGTACTTTATCGTGCAGCGGTTCAGCCCCGCCCCGGAGAGGACTGCCCGGGCCCTCGAGCCCTGGAGCCTCACGGCCGCGGAGAACCGCGCGTCGTCTATGAGCAGCACGACGGAGTAGGCGCCGGTGACCTCCTGGACCTTCCCCAGGAGGCCTTTTCCCGTTATCGCCACCATGTCCTTTTCCACGCGGTCGTCGGAGCCCTTGTCTATGACATAGGCGTTGGACCACCGCCCGGGCCCCCGCGAGACCACCCTGGCCGTGGTCACGTAGCCGCCCACCTCCTTCCTGAGCTCGAGCAGCTCCCGGAGGCGCTGGTTTTCGAGAAGGAGCTCCTTGAACCTCTGCTGCTGGAGCCTCGTGCTCCTGAGCTCGCGCCGGAGCTCCCGGAGGCGCTCCTCGCTCA